>JAYVMO010000001.1:0-20598 GCA_043758915.1 Acidobacteriota bacterium
GTTTCTTCGTAGCGGCCCTTGAGGCCGGTGGTGTAGTAGGTGGCGGCATTGGAGGAGGCGTCGGAGCCGAAGAGGTCGATGGTGACGCTGAAATGAAAGTTCAGATAGCGCTGCATGGTGGGGAGATCGATGACACCGAGCGCGCGGACGTCGGAAGGATTCTCGACCTTGTGTTCGTTCATCACTTCGCAAGTGCGCTGTAAAATGCGGCTCACGCCCGATTCGCCGACGAACATGTGGTGGGCTTCCTCGGTGAGCATGAAGCGGCAGGTGCGCGCCAATGGATCGAAACCGGATTCGGCCAGAGCGCAGAGCTGGAATTTTCCGTCGCGGTCGGTGAAGAACGTGAACATGTAGAACGCCAGCCAATCCGGAGTCGGCTCGTTGAAGGCGCCGAGAATGCGCGGGTTGTCGGCGTCGCCGGAGCGGCGGTCGAGCAAAGCTTCGGCTTCCTCGCGGCCATCGCGCCCGAAATATCGGTGAAGAAGATAAACCATGGCCCAGAGGTGGCGTCCTTCCTCGACGTTGACCTGGAAAATGTTGCGCAGGTCATATAACGAGGGGCAGCACATGCCGAGCATGCGTTGCTGCTCGACGGAGGCTGGCTCGGTGTCCCCCTGCGTGACGATGACGCGGCGCAGCGTCGAGCGATATTCTCCCGGAACTTCCTGCCAAGATGGCGTGCCCTTATGCGTCCCAAAATTGACCTGACGATTCGCATCGCGCGGCTGCAGGAAAATGCCCCAGCGATATTCCGGCATGCGAACATAACCGAACTGCGCCCAGCCATCCGGCTCGACGCTGGTGGCGGTGCGCAGATAGACCTCAAAATTATGGCTCTCGCTGGGGCCCATGTCGTACCACCAATTCATGTACGCGGGCTGCCAATGCTCGAGCGCGCGTTGCAGCACGCGGTCTCTTCCTAGATCGACGTTATTCGGAATTTTTTCTGTGTAATCGATCATGACGATTTCCCCTCGATTGCGGCCGTGATGGACGGCAATCGTTAAACTCTTTCCCAGTTGAATTTCACGGGTGCGCCGGTTCCGTAGACTTTTAGCGCGCCAGTTGCGCCAACGGCATTGGGGCGAATAAAAATCCAGTTCTGCCAGGCGGAGAGGCGGCCAAAGATGCGCGTCTCGAGCGTTTCGCCGGGGCCAAAACGCAGACTGGCCTCAAGACCGGTCAGCGCATCCGGGGAGAGAGCGACGCGCGACTCGATGGCCAGGCGCACTTCGTCTTGCCAATCCAAATCGTCCGGCGCGGCCGTGACGAGGCCGGCTTCCAAGGCCTCGCGCGCCGCGAGATTTTGCCCGATGCGGGCGCGAAGGGTGTTGAGCTGCGTTTCGTCCGCGTAGAATCGCGCGGCTAGTCGCGCGCGATGGTTGACCATGGGCAGCGGGCCGAAATTCATGTTGGAGAGGGTCACCGAGGCGGGCGTGACGGATTCCTGACTGTCGAGCATATAGACGCGGTCCGCGGCGAGGGCCAGTTCGAGTAGCGTGCCGGCAAAACAGGAACCCGGTTCGATTAGGGCGAACATGGAGCGCGAGGAAACGTCCAGCCGCGCGAAGGTTCGCCGCATCATGCCGAGGACTTCACGGACGAACCAGTGGTCCTGATGATGGAGGATGAAATCATCAGTGGCGAGGATCGCTTCGCGGTTGCCGGCCGTTTTCAAAATCCATAGGCCAAGCTCCGGCTCATTGGTGCGCAGATGGAGGATGGCATCGTCCAGTTCGCGCGCCATCTGCACCGGCCACCAGCGGGCTCCCGCTGCGAGGGCTTGATCGATCGTGCTTTCCGCGGCCGTCTCGGGTGCGCGCACGGTTAACGTTACCGTGCGGCTTTCGCGATTGCATTGTGCATCGACGTATTCGTAATGCACGCCGGCCTCATCGATATTGCGTTCGAGCGGAGAAAGCGCCACGCCTTTCGCATCGGCGGGGCGGTCGCTGTGCTTGGCGAGTTCCTGGGCGCGGCGCTTGACATGTTCCGCGAACTGCTGCGTCTTGACCGCTTCATCCACCAGCCGCCAATCTTTCGCGCGCTGGCCGCGGACTCCGTCCGGCGTGGTGCAAAAAATATCGGCGTGGTCGCGACGGACTTTTCGCTTGTCAGTGAGCCGCGTCAACCCGCCCGTGCCGGGCAAAACACCGAGCAGTGGAACCTCCGGCAAACTCACGGCGGAGGAGCGGTCGTCAACCAGAATAATCTCATCGCAGGCCAGCGCGAGTTCGTAACCGCCGCCGGCAGTGATGCCGTTTAACGCCGCCACAAACTTGAGTCCGGAATGCGCGCTGGAATCCTCGATGCCGTTGCGCGTTTCGTTCGTGAATTTGCAGAAATTGACTTTCCAGGCGTGCGAGGAGAGACCCAGCATGTAGATATTGGCCCCGGAACAAAAAATGCGGCTCTTGGCGCTGGAAATGATGACGGAGCGGACTTCCGGGTGCTCGAAGCGGATGCGCTGCAGCGCGTCGTGCAGCTCGATGTCCACGCCGAGGTCGTAAGAATTCAGCTTGAGTTTGTAGCCGGGCCGCAAGCCGCCTTCTTCGTTGACGTCCATCGTGAGCGTCGCGACCGGTCCGTCGAAGGACATCTTCCAGTGCTTATAGCGGCTGGGCTCGGTCCGGTAATCGACGGCCGCGATGGTTGCCGGAATTTCATTCGCTGCCACTGCGTCCACGTTGCTCTCCTAGGCCATCCGCTCCAACATTGTATCCTTACTATTATGCAGCAAACGGCCAGCGTCTGGGATGGCCCGCTCGGCATCCATCAAGGACTCCCACGCTAACCGGGCCACGCCGATTCAACCCGCTCCATCTTGTGGCGTATGGACGAAGCTTCGCCCGTGCCGCTCCGTCCCCATCCACAACAAGAGAGCGAGCGTCAGGATGGTAACAATTTCAAATCCCGCGAGCGCCCATTGATAGCCGACGCGATCCCGCAGCGCGTATTGGATGGAATTCGTGGGCGAAGCCAGCAGAATCCCGAATTGATAGGCCAGGCCGGGCATCAATCCGCGGGCGGAATCGACGGCCAATTCGTTCAAGTGCACGGGTATGACGCCCCAGGCGCCCTGTACTCCGGCCTGCATCAAAAATGCGCCAACGACCACCATCGTCAGGCTCCCGCCGAAGGCCCACAGCGGAATAATCACCAGCGATAAACCGAGCGCCGCAATCATGCTTTTCCGGCGCCCGGCAACCTGCGAAAGGTGCCCAAAGAGAATTGCTCCGGCCATGGCCCCGATATTGTAAATGATGGCGATGTTCGCGCGCACGGCGGCGGAAGTCTTATGCACTTCCTGCAAGAAATCCGGATAGAGGTCTTGCGTGCCGTGCGAAAGAAACATCATGAAGGTCATTAACACCACCAGGTATGCGAATCGTTTCCATTCGCCCGCCACCGCGCGCAACACCTGGCCGGTGCTGGCCGCGCGATGCTCTTTCCACGCTTGCGATTCCGGCACCTTGGTGCGGATGTACAGTGCCAGCAGCGCGGGCAGCGCCCCGATCCAAAACATCGGCCGCCAGCCCCACGTTGGCAGCAACGTGCGGGTGGCCACCGCCGCAAGCAAATATCCGATCGAGTAGCCGCTCTGCAATATCCCGCTCAGTATTCCGCGCAGCTTCACCGGGGCGGCCTCCATCGCCAGCGACGCGCCGACGCCCCACTCTCCGCCCATGCCGATCCCGAACAGCGCGCGCATCACCAGAAAAAACGTGTAGTTGGGAGAAAAACCGCACAGCACTTCAATCACGGAAAAATAAATTACGTTGGCCATCAACGGAATGCGCCGGCCAAAGCGATCCGCCAGCAAGCCGAACAGCAACGCTCCCAGCGGACGCATGGCCAGCGTCCAGGTGAGTGTCCGTACAATCTCTTTTTTGGGAACTCCGAATTGGTGAGCCAGCGTATCAATCAGAAAAACGACGACAAAGAAATCAAACGCATCCAGCGTCCATCCCAGAAAACCCGCCATCACTGCATGGCGTGCGCCTGTATTCGTCTCTCGGCCAGCAGAACCCAGAATTACGCTCCCGTATCAGAACTCAGCCACTCTCGTCTCAGCCGCTCTTGCCGGGAACTATACTACATCGCGAAATTGGAATTCCCATTGGGCGTATTTGTTGCTGACCTGTTTCGTGTTCCTCCAAGAGCAATTCACTCCTGAGGCCATTGAGGGGAAATGCTATTTCCACCCCGGAGAGAGCGGGACGGGATTGAACCACTCGCGAGTAGCAACACAACGGTGGAGGCGGTCGCCGAAATGTCGTATATTACAACCGCCATTTAAGCTAGCCTTTCACAACTTAGAAAGTGGTCAGGATTTCCAGCGACCGTTCAAGGTTGATGGAGCTTTGAGTACTAATAGCATTGGGTCGGTCTCCGTCGAAAGGAAGAGAAACTTGTTGCCCGTCGAGCAACTCCACGCCGTCGGATCCTACTACCGCGAGATTAGCGGTGCTCGTGCTGTCGCTCTTGGCCCTAAGCAATTGGCCGTGCACGTTTTGATACTGCAACAATTTTATCAAGAACCGTCACAATATCTTCGTGGATCAATTCTTTTGGCACAAGACGGGCTAACTCGTGGTAATCCGTTTTTCTCATCAGGTTAGGGAGATTAAGTTTCTTGAAATATTCTTCAAAAAGTGGGTCCAGAAAGTCATCACTGACTTTGGTGTCATGAGACCACGGTGAGCCTTTTCGCAGTGTTGACATGGCTTTCTCTACTTCGGCAATGCTTTCCTGCATGGCCTGTTTTCGCTCATTAATGTGAGCGGCTGAGAAGAGCGGGCCGGCTGTTTCTGATTTTGCTGACTGTTCTGCGTAGATCAGTAGCACTTCTTTGAAGCAAAGGTAGTTTTCTATTTCGCGGCGCTGCCACATGACCATTTCCAGTTCAGCGACGGAGTCAAGGACTTTTTGGAGGCGATCAAAAACTGCCAGCCCAACAAGGTCTTGTTTCGCTTCGCGCAAACCATGAAAATGAGTCTGAGCCTTATTCGGCTGATTTTGTACATAGTGAACAAATGGACGCTCGAGGACTTGGCCAGCCTTATGTCCCAGCGTCTCTGCGAACGCTCTTAGGACTGCCAAGTCGGTTGCACCCTCAAGGTACAAGACCCATCCCCCTTGTTCGGCTTGGTAGTACTGGTCGAACCCGATTTCTTTGAGGGCCTTCAGCAGTTGACTACCTCTGTCGTCAATTCGATGCGGCTTGCCCACAAAAGCCACGACTACATCGCGATCTGCTGCTTCGTTTAGAATGATCTCTGAATGACTCGCCGCAATTACTTGACTTCCACTCTCTCGTGCAAGGTCAGTCAGTAGCTGATAGATTTGACGTTGCCGAAGAATTTCCAAGTGCGCATCCGGCTCGTCGAGAAGTAGAATGGCTCCAGGATTGGCTTGGAGATATGCCATCAACATCAATGTCTGTTGCAGGCCTCGACCACTAGAAGAAAGATCGAGTTGAGTGCCTCCCGGTTCGCAATAGGTCATGCGAATCTCACCACGCTCAGGTATATATTCAGGGCGGTTCAATATAACGCCGAACAGAGTCTTGATACGTTCGACGAGCTTTATCCATCCTTCATCTTCAGGGATCGCGTGGGAAAGATTCCTCAGAACCTCTGCTGTCCGCCCTTCGCCAATTAGGACTTTTATGGCACCCGGATCGAGGCGGCGCTCGACTGCAGCTAGTCCGGACATGGGGGGCAGGAATGCGATATGCGTCGAGCCTGCTTCGAGCGGAATTGGCATACGTTCTGGATTCTTGTCTTCGGATACTCTCAACGGTCGACAGTAGAAAGATTCTTCATTCGCATAGTCGAACTCTAGGCCACAACTCCATGACTTATCTTCTGTAACTCCGTCTACTACAATCTCAATTCGAATATTCTTGGTCTGAGGCTTCCCCTCGTTCTGCTGAACGTCTCGCACGTGCAGGTCTCGCCAAAGCAAATATGCATACGGAACCGGCACTGCGATCAAGTCTTTACGGTTGATCGTTACACCGGGTCTTTTTTCTGGGGCCTCTTTACCGGCCCTCTTCTCGTTCCATTTTCTGAGGCCAACCTCCCATAACGCCAATGCTTGCAAAGCCGTAGTTTTCCCTGAATTGTTGGGGCCTATGAACACAACAGGGTTGCCGAGTTCAACTTCGACATCTTGAAACTTCTTGAAGTTGCGAATTATGAGTTTTGTAAGCATTCGGACCTGCTTGATCTCCAAAAGCGCCGCAAAACGGCAGGATGATTCTAATCCATCAGCCGTCCAATTTGCCTATGAAAGGAAGGAATTCCTGCCCGCAAACACTTTGTCTGTTTTGCCCGACTGCTTCAGCAAGTGCGCCGCGATCAGAACGTTCGTTTTTATATCGGCTGGACGATTTTGGATGTCGCTGAGCATCTTCCATATCTCGCTCTGCTTCTCGCCCAACATTCTCCTATAGAGCATAATCCTAAAGAGGCCAAATTCCACCTCGGCCCGTACTAACAACATCTCTGTGTTAAATATCTTGTCCAAGCCGAACGCAATCATCCGCACCGAGATTGGATTGCCGTGCGTAAGGGCGTGCAGGCAATCGAGGAGTGGTTCGTTTATTCCGGGCAGGATGGTCATAAGATGGGAGACCCTACCCAGACCGAGTACCTCGTTAATCATCTTGTCCATAGTCACTATACCGGGACTGCCGGGATTCTCGAACGTGAGTTTTCTCGCTTCTTTGACCTTCTCCGTATTTGCCCAACACAAGAACCAGATTCCGCGCCGCCGAGCGGGTAGTAGCCAAGGTCCTGGATGACGGCGCCTCCATAGGCGTAGGCGTGAGCTTCCTTGAGTTGCTCCTCCGACAAACCCGGAAATCGCTTGAGCAGGAGGGGGCGGATCTCATCGGTCCAAAGCAGGTCCACGATTTCCTCGTGGGTGAGAACGGAGTATGCGAGCGAGCTACCGCCGGACAGGAGCAATACCAGGACTATTGTAAACACACGAATGCACAAGAGGCGCCGACCACTGGCAAGGGGGGCTGGAGATGGTAGCGCCCTAATTTTGTTTTCGGAGGTCATAAACAAGTTTCTTCGCTTCCTTCATCCTGTCTTTGTAAAACGAAGGGCTGATAAGAATTTTTTTCGCTCCCACTCGTACATGTTCCTTGATGCCCTTCTTCGACAAGAACAAAGAAAGCGCTAAGTACGTCTTGATTTCCTTTTCCAAGAACTGAATCGCTCGTCGTTTGGACTCATCCATTTCCACCTCGGCCTTGTCGATTAGGGTCTACTTGGTACAAGAGAAAGGCCCGCCCCCTCAGGCCATGGATCCATTCGATGGCATCCGGACGCTTGGACGGCAGGCCCCACCATAGGCGACAAATGTCGCGCATTGACGCCCAGCAAAACCTCAAAGGCGGCCGAGAAGCAGGAGGATGACAACAATCAGAAGAACCAACCCCACTCCCCCGGTCGGTACATACCCCCACTCCCGGCTATGCGACCATCGCGGTAGCGCACCCACGAGCGCGAGAATCAAAAACACGATCAATATCGTTCCAAGCATAGTTCGCTCCTTTTCATTCCCAGATGAGTGCTGCCAAGAAGTGTCTCACCAATAATTGGGCTCAAGACCTCAAGCGAAGAGCTCAAGAAATGCCAGCGCCATCGGATGTGCATCCTAGCGCTCGGGCGCTAGAGTAACGGCTTGGTCGAGACTAAATTTGAGGACCGTCTCCGCAGGAATGCTCACTTCCTTGCCCTTCGTAAGCACTTGGGCTCCTGCACCGCCCGCGGCGCCAACAGCGGCTCCGATGGCTGCGCCCTTTCCGTGTCCAACGATGGCACCAATAATTGTGCCAATTACGGCTCCGCCTCCAACCATCTCAGCGGTGCGCTTGTTCGCGCCAAGCCCGCCTCTGCCTTTTTGCTTCAAGTCTGCCGTGGTGACGTTATAACGCCGTCCGTTGACGGTGATCGATTGAAGGTCCAGCGTAATTTCGGAGGTACCGGTAACACCGCCTGAAGAAGTGTGCCGGATAATGAGCTGAGCAGGAGAACCTTTGGGGACGATCAGCTCATTGGAACTGTCAATCACATCTTGGTCCACCTGTGCCGAAAAGAGTTGATTTGAGGCGGCTGTCTTCGAGTCGATCGCTTCGTTGGTGAGGATCACGAGCTGGGTTCCAGCGGGAAGCAGCTCCGGCTGGTTATCGTTGTTCGCAGAACCATGATTTCTCACGGGGCTATAGTTATCCGTGCGCGGCGATGTGAGTTCGACATTCTGAACCTGCGAAACCCGGTAGCGGTGTACGACGCCATGTGAATTCTTGAAACTAATCGTGGTGGACGTTCTCTTCACCAATGTCCCAGATATGCGGGTACCGTCTCGCAGAACTAATGTATCCCCCAAGGCTTTTCCCGGCAGCGTCAACAAGAGTAGGCTCAAGATACTTAGCACAATAAGTCTTTTCATGGTTACTCTCCTCTTAATCTTCCATAATTTCATCACAACGGAAAGCATCACTTCTTGGCCAGAAGCTTTTCGATCGATCCGAACCAACCGCAGCATTTGCTGGAAGGCATTCGTAGCTGCCACTCGCAATCACTTCTCTCCCTCTTGGCTCCAGATAAGCCCGTTTGTCACCCGACGCGGATCCGAGAGAGGGAATGAAAGAGTCCAAAAATGTTCAGGAGCCACAGAACCACGCAGATCACCACCACCGCGTTCAAGATCGACTTGATCGATCCAGCCATCGGTATGAACCGATTGACTAGCCAGAGCAGAACACCCACTACGATCAGAACCATCACTACTTGAAGTAAAGGCATGGACTGTTTACCTCCGTTATTTCACGGCCACACGTCGACCGGCCCCGAATAGTTGCACGAATTTCCGTGTTATCCGAGAACTGCTATCGCTGGCGGGAGTGCAACGGAACCCGCGAAACCCGGTGTTGTTTAGGCTGAAACATGTGGGCCTTGTTTTCGCCTCGGTTTTTTGCTCCCTCTACACGACGACATCCTAGAGGTAGTGAAGACGGATGTCTGTTCACTTATGAACACCTTCGTATTCCGGTTCCCCGCAGAGTGACACGAGTCATGAGTCTTCAGTATCTCCAAACCAACGCTGAGCCAAACCGTAGGCCCTATATGCTGCGGCGTTTTGCGAGATGCACCGGGATGTGTGCCCAAGCGAACTGACATGCAGTTTGAGACTGTCTAGCATGAGTCTTCTGGTAACGAAAACAATCTTTGGATGCGGCACAAGCGCTGTAGGCAAGGGTCTCTTGAACCCTGTTGGAAGTCTTAGCAGGCTGCGGAAAAAGGGTGCAATCTTTGTGGGTCGTGGCCCTTCAGATCGCGGGATAGCCTCTTGATCTTGGCCACGGCGACTTCCACAGCCTTATCGATGCCGCGCTTGAGCGCCATCGGACTTCACCCTCCTGGGTGATTGAAACTTTCTGCTCGGTGCGAAACCTTCGGACTGGGGGAAACTACTTCTTGCCGGATGCCGCCTTGGCGATCCCGCTAACCTTTGCCAGAATTTCCTCCTCGAGGAGGATCAGGTACTCCTGGTCATCGATCTTGATGTCGCTACCGGTAAACTTGCCGAACAAGATTCGGTCGCCCACCTTCACGCCGAGCGGGATCCGTTTGCCCTTTTCCATCTTGCCTGCTCCGACGGCCATCACTTCGCCCTCCTGCGGCTTTTCTTTGGCCGTGTCCGGGATGATGATGCCGCCCTTGGCGGTATCTTTCTCTTCCAGCCTGCGCACGAGCACGCGGTCATGTAACGGGGTAACATTTACAGTCATTTCTGGAACCTCCCTGTAATCCATTCACCAAAAGCGTCCGCAACTCCCTGGTCCCGACGTATTGCGACAACTACAGGCGAAAACTCTTCTGGTCCGTATGCGTCAGAACGGTGGCCAGGTTCGTCCCGAGTGAAAAATTCCGATATTTGGAAAAATCCTGCGCGCGGAGCATGGGGGCCGTTAGAAGCAACACAGCGAGACAACAAATCGAAACACACATCTTTTTGATTTTCATAGCCCTACGAAATCTCACCTGGCAAATAGAAAAAGTTCCAGTTCGCTCCCTTAACTTACCGGGCTAGTGCTTGGCGATCTAAAATCTTAACGACCCGCGAGCCAGGCAAGAACGCTTCACTTTCCATCGAAAGCGTTGATGGCAACGGGGTGTCTTCCTTGATGAAAATGGTTCTGCTGTTGCCTGACATTTGAGTTTCCCGCGATTCGTTGTGCCTACCGCGACTATAGTTGCCGTGCGTACATCCTTCTGCCGTTCACGAAACCCGCGAGCACCGTCAGAAGAACTGCGGCAATCATGGCAACCAGCGTTGTAAGGATGGTTCCCCCATATCCGCCCAAGCCTGCAGATCGCATCAGAAGCCCGCCCGCCACGGCTACCCCCATGCCCATGACAATGTCCATGATCGGGCCGTAATCGTGGCCCTTGAGAATCTTTCTGGCAAACCACCCGGCAACCAATCCAACGAAAACCCAGGAGAGTAGGTACATTCATTCCTCTTTGCCAAGTCGAGCGATACTTGGAGAGGCAGACTCGACTTGCTTAAGAGTTTGCTTAACTACTGTAGTCAAGTGCAATTCAATTGAATACGCTGTGCTTTACTGCTATAGTGAATCTTCGGGGAGGGGCCGTGGCCGTTTGTCTTGTGATTAAGCAGCGCCTCGACGAACTGGACCTCGAGCAACGTGACCTAGCCGCCGCCGCAAAGGTCACGGAATCCTATATCTCTCAGTTACTTACGGGGAAAAAAGCACCACCTGCTCCAGAACGCACCGATATTTACGAGAAAATGGGCGCCTTTTTGAAGCTTCCGCACGGCCAGCTTTCAAAACTAGCCGAACTTCAGCAAAGGAACGAGCTGAGGAAGAAGCTTTCAGATCCATGGCAGCCGCTGTTCAAGGAAATCCGAGAACTCATTCTTCGAAAGTGTCGGAAAGAGACGGCGAAGCCAGTTGTGGCCATTTTCGAAAGGCAGCCCTTCGGCGAGCTGGAACGTCTCGTTACGCAAAAGCTGCTAGACGTAGCCAAAAGGGTAGCCAAGGAAGAGCTGGACAGCGAAACCTGGCTTCATCAAGTCGCTCGCCTCACGGGACGAAGCTATGAACAGGTACGGGTAAACATCCTGGAGTTCCTGGACACGGATGTCTTCAACCTCTCGGTGGATAATTTCATTTCTTTCCTTGATCCCCTGATTGAATGTTGGGATATTGACCTCGCAAGCTTCAGTATGGAAATCGTTCTCAACCGGAGCTTGGCGACAGGCGGGCCTAGAAAAATAGAATTCGTGGAGAGGGCATCCGACGAACCAGAAGAAGCACCGGGCTTGAAAGAATTCTTCCTCGATCGTGCGCTCAGTGGGGATGTCACTCCGGAAGAAATCGGATTCCTCAAAGGAGTGCGGTTCAAAAGCAGGCGGCCCACTCCGCTGTATTACTACCGTGAATTGCAGAACCTTAGAGATCCGCTGCACTTTCACGCAGAAAACCGTTCGTCCAAAAGAGTTTATCCGGAGTAAAATGAACATTAACGTACAGTATGTAGGTTTCAAGTCGCAGGTGATCGCCCGTGAATACACTTTTCTCGTGCGGGAAGTACTGGCTGAGCCGCTTGAGATCACGTTCACAATTCTGAACGAGGCATTCACTTCCCGCCGCTTAAGCTTTCAGAATGCGCCGGACATTTGCTCGCTCAAGCTCCATCGGGAGATGGCTGGTTCCGTAAACAATCCGCTGAAAACACACTACCGGATCAGTGAAACCGAACTGGATGACTACCGGGACTCCCATTCTTCGAAAGCCATCAAGGCTCTCTATCCGCGAAAAGCTGCGCAAGATTCCTAGCAACGTGAGCGTGCGTTTTTCTGAAGTCGGTTTGCAGATTGATCTTGGCCCGGCCGACTCGAAAACGCCTGGAACTACGACGGCCAGCGCCGTCCGAAGGGCCGCAGACTGAAAGCACTATGGAAAAACTTCAAGAGTTTCAATCCGCCGCTCGCGAGAATGACTTCATCGAGGCCGGCGAATCCGAGAACTGCGTGGACCGCGAATGCCGAATTCTGAAATTCCGGGCTGGTGCCGTGGCCCCATGACCAACCGCGAAGCTTTGTTGCGACTGTCCGTCAACAAGCACGACCAGCTTGCCATGATGTCGCTGCGCAAGAATAGCGCTGAAATCATCCGCACGATCTTGCTCCGCTACTTCGGAACGGGAACGGCGGCGGACAAGGCCGAGCCTGTGCTTATGCAACGCATCGCCGACCACGCTCGTTCTTACGAACATGCAGAAAATCCCGACGCATGGCTGGCGAAGTGTGCCACCACGGAGTGTGACCGCTTGCGTAACGAAGCGATTCGAGAGAAGGCAAACCGGGATTAAACACGAATTTCGAACAACTGCTTGGCCATCCTGCGCTACTCTCTACGCTCCCGGTTAGGATTGAGCGTAAGCTGCAATATCCGCCGACCGCGGATGCAGGCTTCTTCGAAGCACAGGGCGTGGTTTTGACCAAGGCCGGTCGATTTCTGGCAGTGGCTTGAGCTGGAGTGGAGAAAACATTTGTCGCTCGTCATACAGGAAAAGTACGACCAGGTCCGCAATCTCATCAATCTGGGCAAGGATCGCGGATTTCTGCTTTTTGATGAAGTGAACGAGATCCTCCCGGCCGGGGAACACACGGCGGAAGAGATCGACGACCTGTTTTCCACTTTAGAGCGCAACGGCATCCACATTCACCAGGACGTTGTGGAAGCGGCTGCGCGCGCAGCTCCCGAGGTAGCGGAACCAGCCGGGTTCGATCACGACGGGGCTGGCGGCCGCGAAGAAATCGAGCTCGACCTGACGGTGGGGCTGCAAGACAAGACCGTCGACCCGGTCCGCACGTATTTACGCGAGAT
Source organism: Acidobacteriota bacterium (assembly GCA_043758915.1). Taxonomy (GTDB): domain Bacteria; phylum Acidobacteriota; class Terriglobia; order Acidiferrales; family UBA7541; genus Acidiferrum. The sequence continues at coordinate 12,947 of JAYVMO010000001.1, forward strand.
GGGCATCGTGCCGCTTTTGACGCGTGAACGGGAAGTGGCCATCGCCAAGCGTATGGAGCGCGGGCACCTACGCGTTCTGAAGGCCATCTCTCGCGCCCCCTTGGTGCTGCAGGAGCTTATCGCGGTTGGGCGAAAACTTCGTGAAGGTACCCAGGCGATTAAGAAAATCATCCATTTCGACGAAGAAGAATTGACCACGGAAAAAATTGCGAAGAAGACCCGCGACACACTCCGAATTATCGACAAGATCGAGAAGCTCTACGATGCGGGGATCAAGCAGGCGGCCCCCCTAGAGAACACGGCAAGATCGAATAAGCGCGTGTATCTGCGGGGCCGGAATCGGTTGGCGCGGACACGGGTTGCAATGTCGCTGCTTGTTCGCTCGATCGATTTTACCGAACACGAGAAGAAGCGCTTGATTGACACGATGCGGCACGCCGTCGAGCGAGTGCACTCGCTGGAGCGCGAGATTGGCCGCCTGGAACGCCGTGTGAGCGCTGCTCGCGGCGATTCGGCCAACGGAGCGCGCTCGGAACTGCGTGCGCGCCGCGCGCAACGAAAAGAGATCGAGGAATCGAACGAGACCGGTTCGAACAGCTTGAAGCGAACTCTCACGCTGATCCTGCGCGGCGAGGCGGAAGCTCAGCGGGCGAAAATAGAGCTAACCGAGGCGAACCTCCGCCTCGTTGTGTCCATCGCCAAAAAATACACCAACCGCGGCATGCAGTTTCTCGACTTGATCCAAGAGGGCAATATCGGTCTCATGAAAGGCGCCGACAAGTTCGAATGGCGTCGCGGATACAAGTTCTCCACTTACGCTACCTGGTGGATTCGCCAAGGAATCACTCGGGCCATCGCCGACCAAGCACGCACCATCCGCGTACCGGTCCATATGATCGAGACGATCAACAAGCAGGTCCGCACTAGCCGTCAACTGGTGCAGGAGCTCGGCCGTGAGCCTACTTCAGAGGAGATCGCCAAGCGGATGGATATTTCCGTGGACGCGGTGTGCAAGACCAGGAAAATTGCGCAGCAGCCCGTGTCCCTCGAAACGCCTATCGGAGAAGAGGGAGATGCACATCTAGGCGACTTCATCGAGGATAAAGCCGCGGTGTCTCCATCGGATGCAGTCATCCACCTCAACCTGAAGGAACAGATGGCGTCAATACTGAAGACGCTTACCGTGCGCGAGGAAAAGATCATCAAGATGCGCTTTGGCTTGGATGACGGTAGTGAGCACACGCTTGAGGAAGTGGGCCAAACGTTTGCGGTTACTCGCGAACGCATCCGCCAAATCGAAGCCAAGGCGCTGCGAAAACTGCGCCATCCGTCACGTTCGAGCCGGTTTCGAACTTTTTTCGAAGGCTCTCATTGAGAAGCGCTGGCACGATCGGATGTTCGAACGGCAGCTGGCCTACTGGATGCGCGGCGCGATCATCTGATACTTAATATAGTCGTAATCTGTCGCCCCATTCGGCTTCAAACTGTTAACGAACCCGTCGCGGACTGCACATCCACTCCGGCTGAGTAAAACTTTCATTTCCGGAATCGCATCCTCATCTTTGATTTATGCGCAGAAACTGGTTCCCTGCAAGATTGGCACGGAGTCTGGATTTTTCTTCGGCTTCGCGTTTGAACTAAGCGGCGCAGGCGCGGCACCCCTCGGCAACCTAGCGAATATCACGAGCATCAACTGCGTTTACCGCGCCGGCTCGTTGCTCCCGGCGGTGGGCATCCTGACCGCCTTCTTGCCGAATCCGAGCCCGCCCAAAACCGCTGCAAGGCGCTAATCGCGCGAAGCCTAAGCAGTGGATTGGATGGCACTGTCAGGTTAGCGTTGGACGCCAAAATCCATTTCTTCAGTACCGACGTTACCTGCTGTTTGACGTGGTGCAAAGTCGCATTCCTGCCGCGAGATTCTCCCTCAATAACCGTCAGGTGGGCCTGCAAGTAGTCCGCTTCGGTACAAATTGTTAATTGCGTTCTCAGTGGTTGCTCCTGCCGTGGAAAACTTGCCCTGGAGCTAAGACAGCTTTCTGCGAATAACAGTCTCCCGGTGAAAAAGCGCTAGCTTCCGTGCTGCTGCTCTATGACTGGCTGGGTCGCGGCAGACGGCGCCGCGGCGTGCAGTCCTCCTCCGAACCCCTGCCTGATCAGTTTGAAAATTGTACGCCGATTTTCGAGAATCGATTTCAACCATGCGAAGCGGCCCATTTGCGGAAAATAAATTCCCCGGAAACAGAGGCGTGCGATAAAGATGTTGATGCGATAACCCAGCGGCTTGTGGTTGAGCGCATCGACGGCCTTTTCGATGGCCTCCGGACTGTAAGAGCTGGCCCACCCAATGCGTACCTCGTCGTGAGCTTCGTCGATGCTCATCTTCAGCGGCGTATGCGCCATCGCAAAGGGTATGAACTCTTGCCAGTGCTTCGGACGCGTCAGCCGCCCCGCGGCTTCCAGCCTTTTGTAGAGCGGCGTCGCAGGCAGCGGCGTCATCAAGCCAAAGATCGGCAGCCCCGGTGGCCAACTGCGAATTTCCTTCAGAGTGCGCTCCGCCACGCCAGGCGTGTCATTGTCCATGCCGAAGATAAAAGACGTGATGGCATAGACGTTGCGCTGGGCGAGCCGATCGAGCACCACACCATACTCACCCGGCTTGTTGAAGCCTTTTTTTACGTCGGCAAGGTTGGCCGGATCGATGGATTCCATTCCGATGAAGATCCACTTGCCTCCCGCGGCCGCGATCAGATCCACGAGCTCCTCATCGCGCAGCAGATTGGCGCTGATCTGCGCGACCCAATGCACTTGCGCGTTGGCGGCGATGATGTCCCGCAGCAATGATTTTGTTCGCTTTACGTTGATGGCAAAATTGTCGTCGATGAAAAATACCGCAATCTGGCCGCCCTCCTCTTTCGCGCGCGCTTTCAGCAGCAATAGTTCGTTCACCACGCTTTCATTGGTGCGAAAGCGGATGGAGTCGCCAAAAAATCCCGTCACCGTGCAAAACTCGCATCCGTAAGGACAACCGCGCCCGGACTCCACCGGAATAATCCGAAACGTTCCCCAGCCAGCGCCCACGCGCTTTAGCAATGGATGCAATAGGCGCGGTAGCACATTGAATTGGTCCAGCTTGATTTTGTCCCAAGGAATCTCAGGATACTGCTGTAGGGACGGTTTGCGCTCTTGACCAAAGTCGTCCACTGGCGCGTAGACATCCTTGAGCGTGCCGCGCGCGGCATCTTCCACGATTCTGGGCCATGTCTCATCGGCTTCGCCAAGAGCAACCGCGTCGGCGTGGCGCGGGCCGCCGTCTCGCCCGAGCGCCTCATCGGCCAATTCCGTAACGTGAGGGCCGCCCATCACCACCTTTACTCCCGTGGCGCGCACCGCGTCCGCCATGCGATAAGCCTTGGCGATCATCCTGGTCATCGCACCGATGCCGACCAGATCGATATTGTTTTCGCGCACGTACCGCGCGATTCCTTCTTCATTCATGGGCTGCGCGTTTCCGTCAATCAACACCACTTCGTGCCCAGCCGGAGTCAGTGCTTGCAGCAGGAACATCCAAAGATGCGGCATGAAGTTGCGGGTTACGCCGTTGTCTGGGTTGTAGAGTAAGATTTTCATCAAATCCTTTGCAGGCGCAATTTCCGGCCGAATTGAACTTGCGACCCGACAGGGCCTACCCGCGCGAGCACGGTAGCCTGGGAATCGTGCGATTACTTGACTCGACGAAGCGCTACGCAGCGAGTATGGGCAGATAAAGATCGGTTCGCGCTGTGGCCAGCTTCACCATTCGCGAGCTAATCATATGTCACCGTTCGTGACAACAGAAAAATCAAGTTCGTGTCGATATGCACCTGTATACACGCCGGTCGGCGTCTTACCCAAGCCATTTCTCTCAGCGTTTATGCCCTTGGTGATGAAATTGCTGCTTTTCCGCTAAAGCAAAATTCCATTTTAGAATCCCGGATAACGATGACTGTACACCCCATAGCCTCGCTTTGCAACGTTCCAGCTCTGCTTGACGTGCCGATGCCCCGGCGGCCTAAGAAAAAGCACGGACCCTCCCCCATCTGACTATCAATTGGGGATGGTGGAACAGGTGCGGCAGAATCTAGAAAAAGCCAACGAGCGGGTCTACGGCAGGGGCAAAGTATTATGTTTTTATGATTTTCCGCCCCCTGCCCAAGATCAGCAAGGAGCGGTTGTCTCTAAGTGAGTGATAAAGAAGGAAGAGGTGGTGCGCCCGGGGGGACTCGAACTCCCGACCTTCTGGTTCGTAGCCAGACGCTCTATCCAACTGAGCTACGGGCGCGCCGTGTTCTTTCCCCGTCATTATAAACAGCTTACACAAAACTTTCAACGCCACGATTTTCGGTGCAAATCGGTACATTTGAAGGGGTTTGGGCCGGAAGTTCAAATCCAATCCCCACTTGTTCTGCGACCATTTTGCGGTACTTCACATCGTCGCTAAGTCGCGAGTATTCGTCAGTCATGCTTTTCCCTGCGTGACCAAGCCAGAATTGAACCAGGTCAGCTGGAACACGGCTCTTTCGCAGAAAGGTGTTGCGGAACCTGCCAAAGGCATGGTTTCCAGCAGCCTCGTCCCCGGTTCTTGGGTCGCGCCAATGCAGTTTCCTTAGAAAAGGATGTAGGTGGCGATTGAGGATGTTAGCGTCCGAGATCGGCTTTCCATTCCGAGAGGTGTCAAGGCCGGAGTAAAACTAGACCACTGGGGCGGAGGAAAACTAGGCCAGAGGAGTGGGTGGGAGATCGGGAATTAGCGTGGAGTGTAGCGTCTGGAGCGGAGGCCTGCGGTCCGGCTTTCCGGACCGCGTTTAGGCCGGAGCGGAAGACGCCACACTCCCTGAAGCGTTCTGCTGCGAGGAGCGTGGAGGGGAGTTAGCGGCCGGGTTGCGAGCTGCGTTTGTGTTTGCTTTGCTTGAGGCGATAGCTCTCGCCGTTCATCTCCAGGATGTGTACGTGGTGGGTGAGCCGGTCCAGCAGCGCACCCGTCAGCCGCTCCGAACCTAGCACCTCGGTCCACTCCTGAAAGGGCAAGTTGCTGGTCACCAGCGTCGAGCCGCGCTCGTAGCGCAGGCTGAAAACCTCGAACAGCAACTCCGCACCGGTCTTCGATAGCGGCACGAACCCCAACTCATCGACGATCAGCAGTTCGTAGCTGGCCATCTGTTTCTGATAGCGCAGCAGCCACTTTTCATCCCGCGCCTCCATCAGTTCGTGGACCAGTGCCGCAGCAGTTGTAAAGCGCACGCGGTGGCCCCGCTGGCAGGCCGACAAGCCGAGCGCCAGCGCCAGGTGCGTCTTGCCCGTGCCCGAGTTACCCAGCAGCAGCACGTTCTCGCGGCGCTGGAGAAATTCGCAGCGCGTCAGTTCCAGCACCAGCGCCTTGTTCAACGATGGAATGGCGAGAAAGTGAAAACTGTCCAGACTCTTGACCACCGGGAAACGGGCCTGCTGGATGCGACGCTCGGTGGCCCGCCGCTCGCGGTCCAGCAGTTCCAACTCGGTCATGCGCAGCAGGTAACGCGGATAATCCACACTCTCGGCCGAGCACTGCCGCGCCACTTTGTCGTACTCGCGCAGAAAAGTGGGCAGCCGCAGCATCTTTAGATGATGTTCCAGCAGCACCTGCGGCGTGTCTGCCGTTGCCGTGTTCACCGCGCCGCTCACTGGTTCACCTCGCCCAGCAGCGCCATGTACTCCGATGCCTGCGTGGTACGAACCTGAGCCGGCGGCAGGTGCGGATAGAGTTCCAAGTCCAGCCGCGGTGGACGCTGCTCGATCCGGCACAACAACAGATGCTTGACCGCATCGAACGAGACCGTCCCCAGATGCAAGGCCTGCTCGACCGCCGGCGTGACTTCCTCCAGGCGAAAGGTCTCCATCAGCCGCAGCACCTGCACATACTCCCGCTTGCCACCCTTGTTCAGCCGTGCTTCCAGCAGCTGTCGCAGTGCAGCAAAGCACTCCGGCAACTCCCATCCAGCCAGTGGTGCCGCTTGATCCAGCGCGCGTGTCTTTTCCTCCAGCAGCGCCAGATAGTGCAGCGGATCGAAGACCATGTCTTCGCGTTCGTAACTGCGGGGGTGTCGTGCGATGATCTCGCTCGCGCACGCGATCACTACCTCATGCACGTGGCCCTTCACCAACACTTCGCGGTGTCCGTAGGCGGTCGGCACCGAGTAGTCGTTGCCTCGATAGCGCACCAGCGACAGCGAACTCACCCGAGCCGTGCGCTTCTCGCAGGCCTCATACGACGCTATGGGCAGCGACAACAGCGCGGCGCGATCGCGCTCGAAACGTTCCGCAATCGTCTCTTCGTGCCCGCGCAACCGCCGCTCCCGCCGCTTCCGGCATTGCTCTTCCAGATGTGCGTTCAACTCCTCCCAACTACTCACGCGCGGTATCGGCACCAGGAAGTTGCGCCGCGCATATCCCACCAGCCCTTCTACCTTCCCCTTGTCGTTGCCCTTGCCCGGACGCCCGAACTTGTCCTCAAACAAGTAGTGGCTCTGCAGTTCGGAAAACGCGCGCGTCTTCTTCCGCTCTGTCCCGCCCAGGATCTTGGCCACCGCCAGCTTCGTGTTGTCGTACAGAATGCGCCGCGGCACTCCACCGAAATAGGCGAAGGCGCGCACGTGAGCTTCCAGAAACGCTTCCGTGGTCTCGGCCGGAAACGCTGACACAAAGCAGTCGTCCGACTGCGGCAGATCCATCACGAAGTAATGCGCTTTCCGCTTCACTCCGGCCACGACCACCAGAGCTTCTCCGAAGTCCCCCTGCGCTTCCCCAGGGGCATGCACCAGCGGCACGAACATCTCCCGCCCTCGCATCTTTTGCAGACGCACGTAGTCCTTCACGACCGTGTAACCACCCGTGTAGCCGTACTCCTGCCGCAAGCGGTCGAAGATCCGCTTCGCCGTGTGCCGCTGCTTGGCTGGGTTGTTCTTATCTTCTTCCAGAATGGCGTCGATCACGCCGATCCACGGCCCCAGCTTGGGCCGCTTCACCGGCTGCTCCCGCCGGTAGCCCGGCGGCACCGAATAACGCAGCATCTTGCGCACCGTCTCGCGCGCAATCCCGAACTCCCGCGCTACCGTGCGTTCACTCTTGCCTTCCACCAATACTGCCCGTCGAACTCGTCCATAGATCTCCACGGTGTACATCCCTCCGGTGTCCCACGAACCCTGCCCTCCCGGCAACAGCCCGTGAAACTGATCTCCGGCGGTCTACTTTTACTCCGCCGCATCACACCGCCTCCGCGGCGTGATGTGGTCTATTGTTGCTCCGGCGTTCTCACTCCCACTGTAAAGCCCGCTTGTGCAGCTCCGCTCGGTATACCCCAACCGTGCTCGCTTCCGCGCCCCTCCGGGCTGCGCTGAAATACGCTTCGGGGCTTGACAGCCGCGAACCACGGCCAGAATCCGCCTCCAGTAAAGCATGTTGTTTTTTATGCCCTGAAAGGGCCTGAAAACAGCAAATCAAAACTGGAGAGAAACAAATGCCAAACGTCTACGAAATCATCACCGAGAAAATCATCAAGCAACTTGAATCCGGCGTGGCTCCCTGGCGCAAGCCCTGGACCTGCCAGACTCCCGCAAACCTATTGACTCCCGCATAATATA
>JAYVMO010000002.1:0-52618 GCA_043758915.1 Acidobacteriota bacterium
CCTCGAACTTCGGCTTCTGCTCCGGCGTCAGTATCGCCCGGATTCGTTCGCGTCCTTTTTGGTGGAGCTGATCGATCTGCGGATCGGTGGTCTTGCGGATGGCTCTGTACTGCGCCCGCACATCGGTCAAGACGACGTCCAGTTGCTGTTTCTGTTCGTTGGAGAGGCCTAGCTCCTGGGCCAGGTGCTCTACCTTCTGCTGTCTCTTTGCCTGATCCGTCATCGCGGGCGTCATCGCCGCATCCGCATAGCTGCGGTGAGCGAAGACGTAACCAAGCATGCCGCCGAGAGCCGCGCCCAGAAGAAACACGACACCGAGCCATAGGGCAGCCTTCTGGCGCGGAGTTGCTTCACTCATTGTGGCCTCTCCGCCAAACTGATTAGCATGTCGTCTTGATTCGCCGGCGGCGGCGAAGTTTCAAACAGAGTTTCCTGTGCCGTGTCCGCAGCGGAGACTCCTGGGGGCGCAGTATCGGGCCGTTTATAAATCCAGGCGCTGACGACCAGCAGCAACGCCGCGGAAGCCAATGCCAGCCTCGACGCCAGCTTCGGCACAGCGGCCCAGGAAGTTCCCGCGCGGCGGACTTCCGCTTCCTGAGCGGCTATTGCAGCCATCACCCGGGGGGCAAACCACGCCTCCCGAGTTGCCGCCTGTGCGGGCAAGCCCCTCAGAAGTGCGCGCACCGACAGGAGTCCCTCCGCTGCCGCCAGGCATTCTTGGCAGGAAGCGGCGTGACTCTGCATCTGTGCGGGCAACGCCAAAAGAAGCGCTTCCCGCGTTTCCGCAGGTGGCGCGGCACCGGCAGCCGCCTCAAGAACTTCTCGAAACTGGCCGCATTCTTCCCGATGCTTCTTCAGCAGGTTCCACATACCCGCCTCCTTACCGCGCCTTCGCAATCCTTCCACGCCGTACGCGAAATCACAAAATCCTTGTTCCCTTGTCTCCGCTCAAGTGCCGCGCTTGCGAGCCAGCGCCACGATCCGCTGGCGCGCCCGGAAAAGCCGAACCTTCACGGTGTTCGCGTTCAGGTCCATGATCTCGGCGATCTCCACGATCGCAAAACCTTCCACTTCCTTCAAGATCAGCATCAGCCGGTCGCGCTCGCCCAATCCCTCCAGCAAGCGTTCCACGCGCTGCCTCGCTGCCAGCCGATCGCTGATGTCCAGCTCCGTGCTTCCCTTCTCCGCGGAAGCCAGCACTTGATGAGCCTGCTCCTCACTCAGGTCCGACTCGTAAAGCAGGGGCCGTACTTTTTTCTTCCGCAGCAAGTCCCAGCATTCATTCACCGTGATCTTATACAACCAGGTGCTGAATGCCGCGCGCTGATCGAAGCGCTTCAGCGAGAAATATGCTTTTACGAACACCTGCTGCGCAATATCTTCCACATCCTCCCGCCTCCGGAGAATCCTTCCCGCCACGGCAAGCACGCGTTGCTGATGGCGCCGGAGCAGTTCCTCAAAGGCATCCTTATCGTCCGCTTGCGCAGCGCGCACCAGTTCGCGGTCATTGGCAGCGCCATGCCGCGGTCCGGGACGCTCCTCAGCCACCCGTGCCGAGGGGGGTGCCGCCGGGGGCTCTAGTTTTGGGACGCGTGCCATGGGGTTTCGGTTACGTACTATACCCTTCCCGGTTTCCTTGGATGCACCAGGTAGTTCATCCGGCGGCCAGCAAATTCGTACTTGCTATATGTCTTATCGACATGGGATAATACCGCCATGATTATTGGCGACCGTCTTCGCGCACTCCGCGAAGAAAAGAAACTTTCCCAGGGCGACATCGAAAAGCGCACCGGACTACTCCGTTGCTACATCTCCCGCGTTGAAAATGGCCATACCGTTCCGGCCATTGAAACACTGGAGAAACTGGCGCGCGCGCTCGAGTGCCCACTCTATCAACTCTTTTATGACGGTGAGGAACCGCCGCAATTGCCGAATCTGCCCAAGCGCAAGTCATCCGATGACATCGTGTGGGGCAGCGCCGGTAAAGATGCCCGCTTTCTTAACAAGCTCCGCCGCCTGCTGAGCAAGATCGAGGAAGGCGATCGCAAGCTCGTTTTGTACATGACCCAGAAAATGGCCATCCGCTAGTTTCGCGATCATGCCGCTACTGCTGTCGCACTTCGAATGAAGTGCAACCAACGGCAAAGGCCGCGCTACCCCGCAACGCGGCCTATCTTTTTGGACAGCTCTAGCTCTGAGCGGAACCACGCGTTCGTATCCGCTCTGTTCCAATTTGAAACAGTTGTGGCCACTTCGCTATTCCCACTCAATCGTGCTCGGAGGTTTCGAGCTGATGTCATAGACCACGCGGGTCACACCGGGGACCTCATTCACTATGCGCGTCGAGATGCGCTCCAGGACATCTCCCGGCAACCGTACCCAGTCCGCGGTCATGGCGTCTTCCGACTCGACGACACGTACCGCGACGGTCAGTCCATAAGTGCGTCCGTCGCCCATGACCCCAACGCTGCGAACGGGTAAGAGAACGGCGAAGGCCTGCCAGACTTTTTCGTAAAGCCCCGCGCGCCGAATCTCCTCAACGACAATGGCGTCGGCTTCCTGCAGGGTAATTAGATGCGGGCGAGTGATTTCTCCAAGTAGCCGGACGGCCAATCCGGGGCCAGGAAACGGGTGTTTCAAAAGAATTTCATCCGGGAGGCCGAGATCCCTGCCAATGCGGCGAACTTCGTCCTTAAATAGGTCGCGCAGAGGTTCGATGAGCGCAAACGGCATCCTTTCCGGCAAGCCGCCGACGTTATGATGCGTCTTGATGGTCGCCGAAGGGCCTTTCACGGAGACCGACTCGATCACGTCGGGATAGAGAGTCCCCTGCACGAGGAAGCCAATTTCGTCGTGCGCTTCCCCAGTTTGGAGCTTCCGCGCTTCTTCCGCGAATACGGCGATGAATTCCCTGCCGATGCATTTGCGTTTCTCCTCCGGGTCGGTCACACCTTTTAGCGGGGCTAGAAACCGGTCCGTGGCATCCACGCCGATCACGCGCAATCCCAGGCGGTCGCGCAGCATCTCCAGAGTGTCCGCGAACTCATTCTTCCGCAGCATGCCGGTATTGACAAAAATGTTTGTAAGCCGGTCGCCCATGGCGCGGTGCACCAGTACGGCCGCCACGGTGGAATCCACGCCGCCGCTCAGCGCGCAAATCGCGCGGGTATTCCCAACCTTTTTGCGAATGGCTTCGGTCGTTTCTTCAATAAAGGCCGCGCCGCTCCACTTGGCCTCGGCTTTGCAAACACGAAATAGAAAATTCCGCAGCAACTGCGTGCCGCATTCCGTGTGATTTACTTCCGGGTGAAACTCGACGGCATAGATTTTTCTTTGCGCATCCTCGACCGCGGCAATGGCATTTTCCGTGAGTCCGACGGTGCGAAATCCTGCTGGGAGAGCGCGGACGTGGTCGCCGTGGCTGTTCCACACCCTCAACGATCCTGGCACGCCGGCAAATAGCTCGGATTCGGTTTGCCCGTTGGCCTTTTCAATATTTAGCTGGGCGCGGCCATATTCTCGCCGCTCCGCCTTTTCTACTTTGCCGCCGAGGGCATGGGTAATCCACTGCATCCCGTAACAGATGCCCAATACAGGCACGCCGAGCGCCAGCACTTGGGGGTCGCATTTTGGCGCTTCCGCGTCATACACGGAACTGGGACCGCCGGACAGGACGATGCCCACAGGCTGCAATCTCTGAATTTCTTGAACGGACGAAGTGCAGGGCAAAACGGCGGAGAACACCTGCTGCTCGCGGATGCGCCGCGCAATCAGTTGCGTGTACTGACCGCCAAAATCCAGCACCACCACGCCGCCGCGTTCCGCTGTCATGATGCCCCCTTGCTCCGGTGCTTGCTTGGCCGCGCTCTCCATCGTGAAATCTCCCCTACGCTACGACGAGGTTCAGCAGCCGATCGGCTACGAAAATACGTTTTACCATGCGCTTCCCGTTAGTGTGCTGGGCGATGGCGGCATCCGCGAGCGCCAATTTGACGGCCTCTTCCTCGCCGGTTCCGACCGCCACTTTCAGCTTGCCGCGCACTCGACCGTTGACCTGCACGACGATTTCGACTTCTTCATCGCGCGCCAAGTCCGCATTGAAAGCCGGCCAGCTCACCGTCCACTGACCACCGCTATGGCCGAGCATCTCCCATAATTCCTCGGAAACATGCGGCGTCATGGGCGCAAGCATGAGCGTCAGGAGTTCGAGCACTTCCTTGCGCACTTCCGGACGCACCCCTTCTTCGAGAGGCTCCTGCGCGTAGATTTCGTTGGTCAGCTCCATAATGAGGGCAATCGCGGAATTGAAGTGCCAGCGCGTTTCGAAGTCCTGCGTGACGCGACGCAGGGTCTGGTGCGCTTTGCGCAGCAGAATCTTTTCTTTTTCCGATGCGGTCACGGAAGGCATGTTCCCTGCTATTACGCCGCGCACGGCTTCCGCGTGCCGAACGACAAGACGAAACACGCGGTTCAGGAAGCGCCAGGAGCCTTCGATGCTCTCCTCGCTCCATTCCAGGTCCTTTTCCGGGGGCGCCGCAAACAGCGTGTACAGTCGTCCCGTATCCGCTCCATATTTCTGCGCCATATCAATCGCGCCGACGACATTGCCACGGTTCTTTGACATGGCTACACCACCCTTGAGCACCATGCCTTGCGTGAAGAGCCGCGCCGCAGGTTCGGTGTGCTTGATTAGGCCAAGGTCATGCATCACCTTGCACCAGAACCGCGAGTAGAGCAGGTGCAGAATCGCGTGAGTGATTCCGCCTATGTACTGGTCAATCGGAAACCAGTAGCTTACTTTTGACGAATCGTAGGGTGCCTTGTCGTTGTGCGGGTCGCAGTAGCGATAGAAATACCACGACGAATCTACGAAAGTGTCCATGGTGTCTGCTTCGCGCCGCGCCGGTCCGCCGCATTTCGGACACGTGGTGTTCACGAATTCCGGAGTGGCTGCCAGCGGCGATTCCCCCATGCCCGTCAGCTTGGGATTCGCTGGCAGCAGGACCGGCAGGTCCTTGTCCGGCACCGGCACCATGCCATCCTTCGTGCAATACACCACTGGAATAGGCGTGCCCCAATAACGCTGCCGCGAAATGCCCCAATCTTTCAGACGGAAAATTGTTTCGCGTTTGCCAAAGCCTTTGGATTCCGCCTCCGCGCCCATCTTGGCGATGGCTTCCATCGGAGAAAGTCCGTTATAGGGTCCAGAGTTTACGAGAGTTCCCCGCTCCTCTTCGCCAAAGGCGGCAGTCATTTTCGCCGGGTCGAGCTGTTCACCCTCCCGCGGCTGCACGACGACGCGCACCGGCAGGCCGTACTTCCGGCAGAACTCGAAGTCGCGCTGATCGTGCGCCGGAACAGCCATGATGGCGCCCGTCCCGTACTCCATCAGGACGAAGTTGCCGACCCAAATGGGCAGCTTTTCGTTATTGAAGGGATTGACCGCGTAACGGCCGGTGAAAAAACCTTCTTTTTCGGCAGTGGCCAGATCTTCGGCCTTGACCGAAGCTTGGCGCATGGCGGCGAGTTGGTGTTCGGCCGCGGCGCGTTCGGGCGAGCCTTCGAGCAGTCTGCTTACGAGCGGATGATTGGGTGCGAGGATGATGACGGTGGCGCCGTAAATGGTGTCAATGCGCGTGGTAAAAATTTCGATCGCATCAGCGACGACGACATGCGCAACGGCAAACTTCACCTTGGCGCCCTGCGACTTGCCAATCCAATTCCGCTGCATGGTGATGACGCGGTCGGGCCAAACGCCTTCCAGCAGTTTTAGGTCATCGAGCAGCTGGTCGGAGTAGGCCGTCGTCTTCAGAAACCACTGTGCGATCTCGCGCGCCTCGACCAGGGTATCTTCATGCCGCCAGCAGTAGCCGTTGACGACCTGCTCGTTGGCCAGCACCGTCGCGCACTTGGGACACCAGTTCACACGGCTCTTCTTGCGGTACGCCAGGCCGCGCTCCAGCATGCGCAGAAAAAACCACTGGTTCCAGCGGTAGTATTCCGGCTCGCAGGTGGAGATTTCCCTGCGCCAGTCGTAGCTGAAGCCGAAGCGGCGTAGCACGCGCTGAAATTCGGCGATGTTGTTATTGGTCCAGGTGCGCGGGTGGGTGTTGTTCTTGATGGCCGCGTTCTCGGCAGGCAGGCCGAAAGCATCCCAGCCCATGGGATGCAGCACGTTGAATCCCCGCATGCGCTTCACACGGGCGACGACGTCGCCGATGGTGTAATTGCGCATGTGGCCCATGTGCAGCGTGCCCGAAGGATAGGGCAGCATTTCCAGAACGTAATACTTGGGCTTTGCGGGGTCCGCCTCGGTCTCGAAAACGCGCACCTCTTCCCAGCGCTTCTGCCACTTGGCCTCGATTTCTTGTGGGTTGTAGTCCGGCACGCCCCGCTAACCCTTCTTCCGCGCTTTTCTTGGCTTGCTGGTTGCCTTTGTTTTCTTGGCCGCCGGCTTGCGAGCCTTGATCTTTGGTCTTGGTGCTAGCGGCGCGGTTAAAGCTTCGGCATGCTTCTTCCTGCTCTCCGCTTTCCTGGCCGTTGCCGCCGTTTTAGCCTGGATCTTTTTGATGGCCGCGGTCAGCATGGAGAATCCCTTCTCCGCGGGCGGTGCGTTTTCCGCCAAACTGGCCAACTCCCACAATTTCGCTACGTTACGGCGGTCATCGCCAGGCTCATCAATCGGTGTCTCCAGCACGAACGCTCGCCCGGGGAGTCCCTCCGGCGCGGCAGCAGCGAGTCGCGGATGCCTCAGTATCCTCTCAAACGCCTCGGCTCCAATCTTGCCAAGGCCGATGTGCTCATGCCTGTCGACCCGTCCGCCGAGCGGAATCTTCGAATCGTTCACGTGGAACACCGGCACGCGGTGCAGTCCGATGTTGCTTTCGATCTGGCCGATTGTGGCTGCCAACCCGGCTTCACTCTTGATGTCGTACCCCGCCGCGAAAAGGTGGGCGGTGTCCAGGCACGCACCGACGGGTAACGATTTCAGGCCCGCGACGATCTCCGCAACCTCTTCCAGGCGCGCCCCGACGGCCGAGCCCATTCCAGCGGTGTTCTCGATGAGAATCTCCAAACCATCCAACGGCACGCGCCGCGCCGCCTGTTTCACGGACTCGATGATCGTGGCCACCGCTTGTTGCGAAGAAGATTCGCCCCGGGAACCGGGATGCACGACCAGAAAATCCGCTCCCAGCGCCCGGGCGCGCACGAGTTCATCATGGAACGCCTGGATCGAACGCGTTCGCAGCATGGGCTGGGCTGATGCCAGGTTGATCAAATAATTGGCATGAATCACCAGCGGTCCCAGACGCAGCTCTTCGCGTCGTGCGCAAAATGCCTTGGCATCCACTTCCGGGATGCGTGCGGAGCCGCTTTGCCACATGCGCGGGCTGGCGGAGAAAATTTGCAACGCATTGCAGCCGAGCTTCCGGGCGGATTCCAGCGCATTCAGGTAGCTCCCGGCGATGGAGGTGTGGATGCCGATGCGCAGGCTGCCGTCCATCCACGAGGGTGGCTGCGGCTCAGGCTCCGGTTCCGGAAGGTATTCGTCTTCCGGATCGAACTCTGGCGCAGGAGTGAGAGGCTCTTCTGGGATGCCTGTTGAGAAATTCTGATCGGTCATAAACTCCCTATTCTACCACACGCGCCAACTCGGCATTCCCGGTGTCTTGGAGACGCGAAGCCAGCGCCGCTCGAGACGTACAGTTGCCGAATGTGGATTTGCGGCGGTGTTCCACCATGCCGTAAACTGAACTGTTGCTTCACGCGCTGGGGAGCCATCGATGCTGGTTGTCATGCAGTCGCACGCCACCGAGGAACAGATTCGCACCGTCTGCCAGCGGATCGAAAGCCTCGGACTGAAGGCCCACCCGATTCCCGGCGCAGTCCGCACGGCCATCGGCATCACCGGCAACAAAGGTGCGATCGACCTCGGCGTACTCGAATCGCTGCCTGGCGTCGTCGAGTGCATCCCCGTCAGCAAGCCTTACAAGCTGGTCAGCCGCGACGCCAAGGCCGAAGACAGCATCGTGCGCATTCCCACTCCGGGGGGAGATGTGCTCGTTGGAGGCAAGCATCTCGCGCTTATCGCAGGACCGTGCGCGGTAGAAACCGAAGAACAGTGTATGGCCATCGCCGAAGGCGTGATGAAAACCGGCGTACGACTCTTTCGCGGCGGCGCTTACAAGCCGCGCACTTCCCCGTACAGCTTTCAAGGCCTCGGCGAGCCGGGCCTCAAGATTCTCGCCAAGGTCCGCGAAAAATATGGCTTCGGCATCATCACCGAGGCCATCGACAACGAAAGCCTCGACCTTGTTGAGGACTATGCCGATGTCATCCAAATCGGCGCCCGCAACATGCAAAATTTTTCGCTCCTCAAACGCGCCGGCCGCGCCAAGAAACCCGTGCTCCTGAAGCGCGGCATGTCCGCCACTCTCGACGAATTTCTGATGGCCGCGGAATACATCCTCTCCGAAGGCAACTACAACGTCATGCTTTGCGAGCGCGGCGTGCGCACCTTTGCCGACCACTCCCGCAATACGCTGGACCTGAGCATTGTCCCCGCGGTCAAAAAGCGCAGCCACCTGCCGATCCTCGTGGACCCCAGCCACGGCACCGGCCGCCGTCATAAAGTCCTCCCGCTCTCCCGCGCCGCCGTCGCCGTGGGAGCCGACGGCTTGCTCGTCGAGGTTCACCACCAGCCGGATCAGGCGCTCTCCGACGGCATGCAATCGATTCTCCCGGAAGAGTTCGCCGCGCTCGTCGAGGAAGTGCGCCAGATCGCCGCCGTCCTGCACCGCGAAGTCAATTGAGCGCACCATGAAGTTTACCCTGCGGCCGCTGGCCAATTCCCCAGCCAGCGTGTAACAATCCCCGCACCCATGAACCGTCCGCGCAATTTCCGTGTACGATTCCTGCTCATCATCCTCCTCGTAGCGGGGCTTGTGGAGTTGCTGCGCGAGCATCGCCCATCGTTCCTGCGTCCGGGGCTGCGGCTGAATGCCTACGTCACGGCCGCCGATGGCAGCCTGACGGTTGTCGATTTGGTGAAGCTCCGGAGCGCGGGCCGTATCGTGATTGGAGCAGGCCTTTCCGGAATGCGCGCCCACCCGGTACGCCCTGAAATCTGGGGAGTAAGTTCCGTCGGGGGTTACGTCTGGGTTCTAAACGCGCGCTCCAATCAGATCAGCGCGCGCATTCCGGTAGGCCCGCTTCCCTATGCCATCGATTTTTCCCCCGATGGCCATCGTCTCTATACCACCTCTTCCGGCAGCGACACGCTCGTGGCCATCGATTGCCAGTCCCACGCCATCCTGGCCCGCGCCAAGACCGGGCGTGACCCGGTTCTCGCCCACATCACGCCCGACGGAAAAAGCATTCTGGTCGTCAACCGCCGCGATGCCACTCTTGGCATTCACGACGCTGCCACGCTAGCGCTCCGTGGCAGCGTGCCGGTCGTTCGGCAACCCGAGGACGTGGCCGTCTTGCCAGACAGCTCGGTAGCCTTTGTTCTAAGCCGCAGCGAGCATCGCATCTCCGTCGTGGACTTGCGCCGCGGCCTCCTGCTCACCAATCTCGAGCTTGCCGGCCGTCCAACGCAGATGCTTCTCAAGCCCGACGGCGGCGAACTGTACGTCATCTCTCCGGAATCGCATGGCCTGCAAGTCATCAATACCTGGAC
This sequence comes from Acidobacteriota bacterium, assembly GCA_043758915.1. GTDB lineage: Bacteria > Acidobacteriota > Terriglobia > Acidiferrales > UBA7541 > Acidiferrum. The sequence goes on from JAYVMO010000002.1 coordinate 9,683, forward strand.
ACATGAAGTTGGGGATTACATTCTTCTCGGCTCCGCCCCTTCCTACGCCGCACTCCTTCCGGATGCCAGCGAACTCTTTGTCTCGGACACCGCGGCGGGGCGTATCACCCCTGTCGATATCATCAATCGCCGCGTCGGTCGTCCCATCCCCGCAGGACAGTCTCCAGGCATGCTGGCCTTCAATCCCGGCGATAAACCGAGTCTGCTGTTGGTGGTCAATCAGGGTTCAGGTGATCTAGCGGTGATTCGCGTTTTAGCGAACCGGCAAAACCTGGTAACGATGATCCCCGTTGGGGATCATCCCCAAGACCTCGCGGTCAAATTGTTTGCGCCCGGAAAGTCTTTCCTGTCTGGCAGCTCCGATAAGTAGGTTTACACATCCGCGGGCCAGCCGAATTGTTCTTCCCCAAGACTTACCTCAAGAAATCCCTCTGCTGGCAATACATCCACCGGCAGACCGCCGTGCCAGAGGGCTACGCCGATGCGCAGCTTGGTCTTCCCCTTCAGATTGATCTGGTCGCGCCGGATGGCCACTTCCAAAATCCGGTCAAAAGCCGCTTCCGCCACATCTTTGGGATTTAAAAGGCACACGCGATCTTTTTCCACCGCGAATTCCCGCAGGTGCCCGCGATGGAGCTTCACCATCAGCGTTATCTCTTCCGCGCCGCCGATGGTGATACGGAACTCGGGATCTTCCAGCTCTGCAAGCGCTTCCGAAAATGGATCCACTCGCAAGCAAAAACGCTCCTCTTCAAAACCATAGCGCAGTTCGTGAAGGTAGAAAATGCGCCCGTGCATCGAGCCTCCGCGGCGTTCCGGGGAATACAATGCGGCGCTGAGCCATTCGAAATACGAAGTGTCTCTTCCGTCCACGGAGACCTTTAGGAAACCCGATGGCGCAAGCTGCAAGGCATGCTCGGGCTTTCGTTTGATGGGTTTGGCCAGTTCCTCGGGCGCGGGTTGCCCGATCGCCAGGTAGATTGCCGTTAGAAATTTGCGGAAAAGCGCGTCAAAATCCCGATCGTTTGCCGTGCTGTGCTCCGGCCCGAACCACCAGCACCAATCGCTGCCCTCGGCGGCCAGCAGCCATTCGTGGGCCTGCTTCAGCGCGGTTTCGCTGGGCGCGTCCGCGCGTCCCTGGGCCACCGCGCCTTCAGCCCGCGCAAAAGCTTCCCGCGCGTCCCACAACAATTCCCAAGCCGCCACATCTTCGCCGTGCCCGATCCACACATCGAAATTCGCATTGATCCACGAGGCCGGAAAAATTCCCCCGGTCACGGGGATCTCGCCCGCTGCCGCAAGCGCCTCGCTCGCCGTCAGCGCCCGGAAGTCCTGGTCACCCTGGATGCGCCCGTAGAATTCACGCAGAAATTCCCGCCCGTTCTTCGGGTAATATTCCCAGGCATTTTCTCCGTCGAGGAACAGGCAAATCGTCAGCGGCTGCGCGCTCTGCACGCGCTCCCCGAGAAACCGTAATCGTCCGTGGAGATCCGCTGCGGCGGCTTTCCCATCCATGCGGCTGTAGACGAAGCCGATCAAATCCGAAAGATGGTGATCGCGAAATAGTCCCGCGATGCCTTTGCTGCCCATCTGGATGCGCCACGGCTTGTACAGCCGCTCCGCGTTCGCGGGAAGCCCCTGGCCATCGCGAAAAAAGCCTACATTGAGCGTTCGCCCCAGGACACCTTCATCGGTTCCGAACCACTGGAAACCTTCTTCCGCGGCAATTGTCAGCGCCTGATCCGACACCGATCCCTCCGACGGCCACAGCCCGGCGGGCTTCACCCCAAAAACTCTCTCGTGGTACTCCATCGCGCGCCGCAACTGTTCCCGTGCATCCTCCGGGCGCCGGAAGGCACGCCGCGGCAACGGCGTGCCTGGATTCGCCACGCGTGCAATATCCGAATCACAAATCAACGGCAATATCGGGTGATAGAAAGGAGTTGTGCTGAGTTCGATTTGGCCGCGTTGCGCCGCTTCGCGATACGCGGGCAGCACCATCCTGAGCAATTCCAATTGTTTCGCTCTCAGTGCGGCTTTGTCGATCTCCGTAAAATCCTTGCCCTTGGTTGCCAGCGAACCGGCGACCTCGTCCTTCTCCAGCCAAGACTCCTCCATCCAGGCCAGTTGCGACCAGACCTGCAGGTCGCGCCAGTCGCGCAGCGTGAAGGTGACCAGCGCCTGCGCTCCCCCCGCGGGCTGCGCCCATTCATAGAGCTCCACGAACCGTGGCCAGCGCGACATCAGCCGCTCGTGGTTCACTTGAAAGGCCCTCGCCAGAATCTCCGATTTGTCCTCGCGCGTCAGTTCGCTGGCATTCTTGAACGCCAGATCGAACCACGGTTCGTGGAAGTTTCCGCTGCCATAGTCCTCGAGCTGCATTCCCAGCGAAGGCACCACGTTGAACGTCGCGTGAAACCCGGGAAATTCCTCGAGCGTCTTCACCATGCCCCAGTAATCCTTCATAGCATGCAGCCGCGTCCACGGCAGCACGTACCGCCCGTTCTCCGGATCGCGATACTGCGGCTGATGCATGTGCCACAGCACAACCAAGTGCACCCGATTCATCGTCCGCCGTCCCCCCATCACCGGCCCGCGACCATGCTACACTCACGGTTCGCGCCATGCGCATCCTGGACCGCTATATTGTCCGCGAAGTTTTCCGCCACGCACTCCTCGGACTCGCCGTCTTTACCTTCGTATTTTTCGTGCCGCAGCTCGTCCGCTTGATGGAACTGTTCGTGCGCCACTCCGGCTCCGGCGCTCAGATCCTGAAATTATTCCTGGGCATCTTTCCGGGCGTACTGACTTTCACCATTCCGATGGCCATCCTCGTCGGCGTGCTGCTGGGCCTGGGGCGTATGTCCGCCGATAGCGAGATCATCGCGCTCACCGCCCTGGGCATCGGCCGCCGCCGCATTCTCTTCCCCGTCGGAGTTCTGGCACTCGCCGGCGCCGCCGTTACCCTGACGATGACCCTCGTGCTCGGCCCGCTCGCGCTGCACACCTTTCGCTCCACCGAAGCCAGCTTGATCACCTCGCAAGTTTCCTTTCAGGTGCAGCCGCGCGTCTTCGACGAACGCTTCCCGCGGCTGGTCCTGTACATCAACGACCTGGCAGCCAGCGGCACCCAATGGCACGGCGTTTTTCTCGCGGAGGCCGGCGGAGAGAACGGCTCGCGACTCACCCTGGCGGAGAACGCGATTGTAATTGCCGAACCGAAAGAGGGCAAGCTGGAGCTGCATCTCCAGGGCGGCACGACGCACGAGTTTTCCCGCGCGGAACCTGACCGCTACTCAGTCACGGCGTTCGGGCAAAGCGATTTGCCGATCGAGGTGAATGGGCTGGGGCCCGCACAGCCGCGCCAGCCAAGCAATCCGGAGCGCTCCCTGCATGACCTCATTGCCGACAACGGCCCAGGCTGGCGCGAGGCCCGCGTCGAACTGCATCGCCGCTTCGCCTTTCCCTTTGCCTGCTTGGTCTTCGCGCTGGTAGCTGTCCCGCTGGGAGCACAGCCTCGCCGCGGTGGCCGCGCCGCAGGGGTTCTTCTTGCCGTAATTCTGATTGCCGCTTATTACTTACTCTTCGTCATGGGCGCAGGCCTCGCGCGCGAGGGCGCGCTATGGCCCTCCGTCGGCATCTGGATCGCCAATCTCGTTCTCGGTCTGCTGGGACTCGCCCTGCTCCCGCGCATGGAGCAGTTCCGCGGCGAGAGCCGTTGGCTAGAGCCGATTCTCCGGGTCCGGCGCTGGATTCGCCTGCTCCGGCGCCGCAAAATCCGCGCCCACGCCGCGGCCGCCCGTGCCACGAATGGCAACGGTCAACCTGTGCCCCTCGAGCAGTACAGCGGCAGCTTCCCCCGCCTGATGGATATCTATCTCCTGCGCCGCTTCTTCTTCTATTTCGCCCTGCTGATGGGCGCCTTCGTCTTCCTTTTTGAAATCTTTACCTTCTTCGAACTTCTCGACGACATCGCCCGCCATCGCGTGCCCTTTCTCATCGTCCTGAATTACTTCCGCTACCTTTCGCCATACCTGCTTTACAACCTCGCTCCGCTGGGCGCGCTCATTGCCGTGCTCATCACCCTCGGCATCATGAGCAAGAACAACGAAATCGTGGCCATCAAGGCCAGCGGCATCAGCATTTATCGTTTAGCCGTGCCACTCCTCCTTGCCGGAGTGACCATCGCCGCCGCCATGCTCCTCCTCGACGATACCTATCTCCCCTACGCCAACCAGCGCCAGGATGCGCTGCACAATCAGATCAAAGGGCGGCCACCGCAAACCTACACCCATCCCCAGCGCTGGATCTTTGGCGAAAACTACAAAATTTACAATTACGACCTGTTCGACCCCGCGCAAAACCTCTTTGGCGGTCTCAGCGTGATCGAACTCGATCCCGCGACCTTTCAGATACGCCGGCGCATCTTCGCTTCCCGCGCACAGTGGTCCGATTCGCAAAAGACCTGGCTGCTCGAATCCGGCTGGATTCGCGACTTCGTGGACGGCAGGATTTCCCGTTACGAGCGCTTTCCGGTTATCGCTCTTCCTGAGCTTTCCGAACCGCCCAGTTACTTCAATCGCGAAGTCCGCCAGGCCTTTCAGCTGAATTGGAGCGAGCTGCGCAACTACATAGATGGTTTACACCGCGCCGGATTCGATGTCGCCAACCTGACGGTGCAGTGGCACGTGAAGATCGCCTACCCCGTCATCGTGCCCATCATCATGCTCCTCGCCATCCCTTTCGCTTTCCTGGTCGGCACGCGCGGCGCCATCAGCGGCGTCGCTTTGGGCGTCGCCATCGGGATTGTCTATTGGAGCGCTTCGCGGCTCTTGGAGGCCATGGGCGGCGTCGGACAGCTTCCGCCATTCCTCGCGGCATGGTCGCCGGACATCATCTTCTTTTTTCTGGGTCTCTACTTTTTCTTTAAGATGCCCACTTGAGCGAGGAAAAGTTGGCAAGCCGGCAGAAAGTTTGGCACTGTCTGCCCGCCGGCGGCTTAGAGTATTACTTTAAGTTTTCTGAATTCGCCTTCCGCGCCTACTTTCGTTTCTTTTTTTTCTCAAGTTTTTCTTCAATGACTGCCTGCGCCGCAGCCAGCCGCGCAATCGGCACGCGAAAAGGCGAAGCGCTCACGTAGTCCATGCCCAACTCATGGCAAAACTTCACGCTGTCTGCGTCGCCGCCGTGCTCGCCGCAGATTCCTATTTTCAGTTTTGGCCGCGTTTCGCGCCCACGTTCAATGCCCCAGCGCATCAGCATGCCCACACCCTTGACATCCAGAGATTGGAAGGGATCGGCAGCGAATACGCCTGCTTTCTTTTCGTCCACATAGTCCGGGAGGAATCGCCCGGCGTCGTCTCGGGACAGTCCCATCGTGGTCTGCGTCAGGTCGTTGGTTCCGAAGGAGAAAAACTCCGCGACCTCGGCGATTTCTCCCGCAAGCAGCGCCGCTCTCGGAAGCTCGATCATGGTCCCGACGAGGTACGGCAACTTCACCCCGGCTTTCTTGATGAGATCATCCGCGATGCTCCGGGTCGCTTGATCTAGAATCGAAAATTCCTTGCGGTCCAGCGTCAACGGGTGCATGATCTCAGGTAATACTTTAACTCTACCTCGCTGACATTCAATCGCCGCCTCGATAATCGCCTTCACCTGCATCTCCAGAATTTCGGGATAGGTGATCGAGAGGCGGCAGCCGCGGTGCCCCAGCATGGGATTCGATTCGTGCAACTGCTCGACGCGCCGGGCTACCGTCTCGACACTGATGCCCAGTTCCCGCGCCAACTCCTCCTGCTTGGCCCGCTCGTGCGGGACGAACTCGTGCAAAGGCGGGTCGATGAGGCGGATGGTCACCGGGAAACCGTCCATGGCTTGAAAGATTCCAACGAAATCACGGCGCTGGAACGGCAGCAGGCGGTCTAGCGCTTTTACGCGGGCTTCTCTGGTCTCCGCGAGGATCATTTCCTGGATGGCGCGCTGCCGTTCGTGGCTCTTCTCCGGATGTTCGAAGTCCGTGAAGAACATGTGCTCGGTGCGGCAGAGTCCGATGCCTTCGGCCCCGAACTCCCTGGCCTTGCGCGCATCCTGCGGAGTATCCGCATTGGTGCGCACCCGCAGCCGCCGCGTTGCATCGGCCCATTTCATCAGCTCTTCGTAAGCCTTGGGGAACTCCGGCGTTACCAGCGGCATATCCCCGGTGTAAACCACGCCTTCACTCCCATCGAGGGTGATCCACTCGCCTTCTTTCACAACTTTGCCCTTGGCCGTCATCGTGCGGCTCTTGTAGTCGATGTTCAGTGACTCCGCGCCAACCACGCAGCATTTTCCCCAGCCACGAGCGACCACCGCCGCATGGCTGGTCTTCCCACCGGTAGCTGTCAGGATTCCCTGTGCCACGGCCATGCCCCCGACATCTTCCGGACTCGTCTCCCTGCGCACCAGGATCACTTTCTCGCCGCGTTCAGCCCAGGCTTCCGCTTCATGCGCGGAGAAAACAACCTTGCCCACCGCTGCTCCCGGCACGGCATTGATGCCATGCCCAAGAATGCGCGATTCGAGCGTTTTCTTATCCACCTGGGCATCGATGATCGGATAGAAAAGCCGCTCGATGTCTTCGGACTTGACCCTCTGGATAGCGTCTTCTTTGCTGATCAACTTTTCTTTCGCCATGTCCACGGCCATCTTGAACGCCGCCGCCGGCGTGCGTTTGCCGGTGCGCGTCTGCAGCATGTAGAGTTTGCCTTCCTCGACGGTGAACTCCACGTCCTGCATGTCGCGATAATGCTTCTCAAGCTTTACTCGAACTTTCTCGAGCTGCGCATACACCTTTGGTGTGCGCTTGGCCATCTCCCGCAGCGGCATCGGCGTGCGGATACCCGCCACCACATCTTCGCCCTGTGCGTTGACGAGGTAGTCCCCGTAAAACTCTTTGTCTCCCGACGAGGGATTGCGCGTGAAGCACACGCCCGTACCGGAATTGTCACCGGTATTGCCGAACACCATCTGAACCACGTTGACAGCCGTCCCGAGCAGTCCGGTGATCTTTTCAACGCGCCGATACGTTACCGCCTTCTCCGCCATCCACGACCCAAACACCGCTCCGATCGCTCCCCAAAGCTGGTCGATGGGATCGTCCGGGAAAGCGCTCCCGGTCTTCTGCTTGAAGCGCTCTTTGTATTCGCCGACCAACTCCTTCCACCCGGCGGCGGATACTGCGGTATCTTCCTTGACGCCAAGGCGCTCTTTCAGCGCTCGCAACCGATGCTCCAGGTCTTCCTTCGACATCTCCATTACCACGGTCGAATACATTTGCACGAACCGCCGATAAGCATCGTAGGCGAATCGTTCGTTCCTTGTCGCCGCAGCCAGACCTTCCACGGAACGGTCGTTCAAACCCAGGTTAAGAATGCTCTCCATCATCCCCGGCATCGAGCGCGCCGAGCCAGACCGCACGCTAACCAGCAGCGGATTCTTCGGGTCGCCAAGCTTTTTTCGCGTCACCTTTTCGAGGCGCGCCACGTTCGCGGCCACCTGCTTCTTTAACTCCGCGGGATACTTCTTCCCGCTCTTGTAGAAATAATCGCAAGCCTCCGTGGAAATCGTGAAGCCCGCAGGAACAGGCAATCCGATCTTGGTCATCTCGGCAAGTCCCGCTCCTTTGCCGCCGAGCAAATCGCGCCACGTTCCCTCACCTTCCGCCTTGCCTGCTCCGAAGAAATAAACCCATTTAGTCACTGGTCGCCTCGTTTTGGATTTTTGTTATAAAAACTTTCAACACCCGTGCCGCAAGCACTCGCGCGGATTCTGTCGGCGCGCCGACGCTCCGCTCGGGAATCCTGGAAGCAAAAACAAAATTTAAAGCAAAACTTTAAATAATCAGCGGCGCTCTTCTGCGCCAATCTCGGAAAAATCGGCGACCGTGGTGAACTCCCGCAGCAGTTCTGACAGCAGCGTCAACCGATTCGCGCGCACCGCTTCATTCTCCGCCATCACCATCACTTCTTTGAAGAAGCGGTCCACAGCGCCGCGCAATCCAGCAATCACCTCCAGCGCCTCCTTGTATCGCCCGGCGCGCTTTTCCGTCTGAACTTTGGCCGCCGCTCCCCGAACCGCCGAGAATAGTTCCCGCTCCGCATCGTTCTCGAACAGATCGGGCTGCACGTGCCTGCCATCCTTCGCGGAAAGATTCGCCTTCTCGATGATCTTACGAATGCGTTTGAAGGACACTGCCAGCGGCTCGAAGTTTTTCGATTTGCGGATGAGTTTGAGAGCCGCGAGACGCTTCTCAGCGTCCACGAGATCGTCCGCCCCGGCGCGAAGCACCGCACTGACTTCGTCATACGCGTAGCCGTCCCGCTCGCGAAACACGAACCGTACGCGGTCCAGCAGGAAATCCAAAACCTGCGTTTCCTGCTCGGGAGTCACACCGCGCTTCGGCTTGTGGATTAGCAGCGCCTTCGCCGCCGCCCCAATGGACAGGGAGAGCGAGACCGGGAGTTTTTTCACCAGGATGATCTTCACGATGCCCAAGGCCGCGCGGCGCAAAGCGTAAGGATCGCTGGAACCCGTGGGCACGATTCCCACCGCGAAACACCCCGTGATGGAATCCAGTTTATCTGCCAGCGCCACCGCACACCCCGTGAAATTGCGCGGAATGGGGTCTTCCAATCCCACGGGACGGTAGTGGTCGTATACCGCGTCGGCCACTTCGTCGGGTTCGCCCTGCGCGCGCGCATAAAGCCCGCCCACGATTCCTTGCAACTCCGTGAATTCCCGCACCATCTCCGTGGCAAGATCGCACTTGGCAAGCTCCGCCGCACGATCCGCCTCGGCAACATGCGCTTGCAGGATTCCGCTATTGAACCACTGCTCCGTCAGCCAGCGCGCGATGGCTCTCACGCGCTCGACTTTGTCCCGATAGCTGCCGAGCCGCGACTCGTAGGTCACGCGATCGAGCTTCGGCAAATAGTCGGCGAGCCGACATTTCTGGTCCGCCTCCCAGAAGAATTGTGCGTCGGCGAACCGTGCGCGCAGCACGCGCTCGTGTCCCGCCCTCACCAAACCCTTGGGATCCTTCGCAAGATTAATCACCGCCAGAAAATGTGGCGCCAGCTCCCCGCCCCTCTTCTCCACTGCAAAATACTTCTGATGCCCGCGCATCACGGTCACCAGAATTTCGTCCGGCAGATTCAGGTAGGCCGGATCGAAGTTTCCTTCGATGACTGTCGGATATTCGTTGAGGTAGGTAACCAGCTTCAGAAGCTCGGCGTCTTCATGAACTCTGTAGCCGCCCTTCCTCGCATGCGCCGCGAGTTCTTTCTCAATCTTCGCGAGCCGCTCTGCCGGACGCACAATCACTCCATTGGCGCGCAGCTTTTTTTCGTAGTCGGCGAAGGTCTTCACGCGAATTGTTCCCATACCGAGGAACCGGTGTCCGCGCGTGGTATCTCCCGCGGCAATTCCGCCAAACGAAAACTTCAGCGGCTTGCCATCCAGTACCGCCACAATCCACCGGATGGGCCGGATAAATCGCGCGCCGTCCAGGCCGGTCCAGGTCATGGACCGCGGCCAGGTCAGGTCGTGAATCACTCGCGGCAGAATCTCGTTCAAAATCTGCTCCGCCGTTCTTCCCCGCTTAACTTGCTTCGCGGCGAGGTATTCCCCCTTGGGCGTCTGCACAAAATAAATTTCGTGGAGGGCTAGTCCCTGCTTTTCCGCGAAGCTCACCGCCGCGCGTGTCGGCGCGCCGACAGAATCGTAGGCCACGGATTTCGGTGGCCCGGTCACTTCATTCACCACATCCGCTTGCTTCGCCCTTAGCCCGCGCACCGACGCCGTCAATCTTCGCGGCGCGCTGTAGGTTTCCACGCTCACGCCCTCCGCAAGGTTCTCCGCCGCCAGCAATTTCTCCAAATTTGTCCGCAGCTCTTCCTGCGCTCGCGGCAGCATCCCGGCCGGAATCTCCTCGCAACCAATCTCGAAAAGCAAATCAACCCGGCGTTCAACCGCCTTCTTCATGGCAGCCTTCATCCCCGCACCTCGCGCCGCAGCGCCGGACCGCCAATTTGCTCCAGGTACGCCGCCGCGGTGCGGCAAGCCGAGGCGCGCACGCGTGCCATCAGCGCCGCGCGCTCCGTCGTCGAAATGACGCCGCGCGCATCCATCAAGTTAAACAGGTGGGAGCATTTCAAGCAGTGATCGTAAGCGGCCAGCAACGGAAAGCGCACGCGCGCCGTTCCTTCCACACCCGCGTAACCTTCAAGCAACTCTTTCGCTTGCTTCTCGTGCAAATCAAACTCGCCACGAATCGCCGCGGCATCGCTGCGATTGAAGCTGTATTCCGATAGCTGCTGCTCTTCCGCGAGCCGGATGTCCCCATAGGTCTTGTCGTCCGACCAGCGCAGATCGTAAACGCTCTCCACTCCCTGGAGAAAGGCACAGATGCGCTCCAGCCCGTAGGTCAGCTCCACGGAGATGGGATCGAGATCGATCCCTCCGCTTTGCTGAAAATAGGTGAACTGGGTAATCTCCAGTCCGTCGAGCAGAATCTGCCAGCCGATCCCCCAGGCACCCAGGGTGGGCGACTCCCAGTTGTCCTCTTCAAATCGAATGTCGTGTTCCTTGAGATGGATCCCGATCGCCGCGAGGCTCTTCAGGTACACGTCCTGCACATCCACGGGCGAGGGCTTGAGGATCACCTGAAACTGCGTGTGCTTGTACAACCGGTTGGGATTTTCACCATAGCGGCCGTCGGCCGGCCTGCGGCTAGGCTGCACGTAGGCCACACGATACGGAGAGGGCCCCAGCACGCGCAGAAATGTTTCCGGGTGCATCGTGCCAGCGCCGACTTCCACGTCATAGGGCTGCTGCAGCACGCAACCTTGCCGCACCCAGAAGTGCGAGAGTTTCAGAATTAAATCTTGAAACGTGAGTCCCGCATTTCGTTTCTCAAGTTTTACTTTAAGTGTCAAGTCGCCTCCAAAAAGGCTCTAGTTCCCAGCCGTTTTTCCGTGTGATGCTCGATCCAGTTTAACGCGGCTTCGCGAAGTTCCTTCACGCTCATCTGGCTCGCGGTCTCGCGCTCCATGCGATCCAGTCGCTCTCCTGTAAATCGTTCGGCCAGATGCCGAGCCTCATGATGCAGCGTCTTCGTCCCCGGCCGACGGCATTTCTCGCACAGCAAACCTGCATCCCACGCCGCATGGTAGGCCGGTTTCTCGCCGAGCGGGCTGTCGCACGAGCCGCAGCGATCAAACCGCGGCAACCAGCCTCCCAGCCGCACCGTCCAGAACGCGAAGTAGCTGAGTGGCAACGCCCAGTTCCCCGTCCGCTCGATCTCGCGGGCCGTGAGCAGGATCAGCCGGAACATGGGTTCCGCCGCTTCGTGTTCCGGCAAAACCAGCTCGGAAACCTCGCTTACCACCGCCAGCCCGGTACTCAGCTCGTAGTTGCTCTGGGCTTTGTGAAACGATTCGAGCAACTCGCATTGCTGGATGCGCACCAGTTCGCGCGTCTCTTTTTCAACATACCAGATTTGTACGTGCGACAAGACTTCCAGCGTTGACCCGTAGCGGTTTTTCAGCCGCCTGGCGCCCGATGCCACGCCACGCACGCGCCCGGACGTACGCCCGAGAAAGCTCACTAGGCGGTCGGCCTCGCCCAGCGGAAAAGTCTTCAGGATAATGGCTTCCGTTTCCCGGGCGGGCATGAGTGGTCGGCGTGCCGACGCCGCGCCGGTAACCACACTCTTTCCAACCGAATCACGCGCGCACGCAGAACTAGTTTAATTACCACACGCGCCCTCAACGCGCAATCATTCCCTCGAAAAACTTACGACGTCTCCGCGATCCACAAGTCGCGTTTTTCAAAGCGCTGGCACCCCATGCGCTCCTGCCCCAACACCTAACCCGAACCGGCTCGCATCCCCTAACTTCCTCAAATGCTGCTTTAGCCTTGAAATATCGACACCATTCGGCGCTCCTGGATTCTGTTAACCAGGACCTTTTACTGCCAATCATTATAGGACGCAGTAGGCTTGCTCTTCCCTGCCTTTTCATTTCTCCGGTTTTTCGCTACTCTCCGCGAGGACACTGGAATGTTCATCCCCCTCAAGGACCTCAATCCCCACCGCACCGTTCCCGTCATCAACATCACTCTGATTCTCGCGAACACGGCCGTCTTCCTCTTTCAGCTCACCCTTCCGCCTCACGCCTTCAAAATCTTCGTCCTGGCAAACGCCACCGTCCCCACCCGCTTCCCTGCCTTCTTGAGTGGCCATACCGGCTTCGAAGTGGCTTTCCTGCCCCTGCTCACCAGCATGTTTCTCCACTCCGGCTTCCTACACCTCGCCGGCAACATGCTTTTTCTCTGGATCTTCGGGGACAACGTCGAGGACTGTTTCGGGCACTTCGCGTATCTGCTTTTCTATCTTGTATGCGGAGTAGGAGCTGGACTCCTCCACGTTCTTTTCAACCTGCATTCCAGCCTTCCCGCGCTGGGCGCCAGCGGCGCCATTTCCGGCGTCATGGGCGCTTACCTCATCCTCTATCCGCGCGAACGCATCCTTACCCTGGTTTTCATTTTTCTCGTGCCCATCCCTGCTATTTTCATCCTTGGCTATTGGTTCTTGCTGCAGTTTCTCTCCGGGGTTAGCACGCTGGGTGCGACCGCCTCTGGAGGAGTCGCTTGGTGGGCGCATGTTGGAGGCTTCCTGATGGGAGCGCTTCTGGCTACAGTTACTCGCAAGCGGTAACCCGCCGTAACGAGCCGCAAGGCTATGATGGCAAGCCGAAATCCACTACATGAAGTATTACCTTAAGTTGCGTTCGTAGCGTTCTTTGCAGCAAAGTTCGCAAGCCAATCGCCCACTTCGACTGTTCGTTTATTCCCGCCAAGGTCCGGCGTAACCATGTTCTCCCGCAAGGCAGCTTTCACAGCCTCGCGCAACACTTGAGATTCTTTCTTCCAGCCCAGAAACTCGAGCATCATCCCGGAAGCAAGCACCGAGCCTAGCGGATTCGCTAAGCCCTTCCCGGCAATATTCGGTGCCGAGCCGTGAACCGGCTCAAACAGCGAGGTCTTGCCCGGATGAATGTTCGCCGAAGGCGACAGCCCGAGCCCGCCCGCCAATTGCGCCCCGAGGTCGCTGATAATGTCCCCGAACAAGTTACAGGTGACGATGACATCGAATTGCCGCGGGTCACGGACGATTTCCATCGCCAGCGTATCGATATAGAGATGCCGCGATTCGATCTCCGCGTACTCCTGGCGCACTTCCTTGAAGACGCGCTGCCAGAGGTCATGGGCAAAGGTCATGGCGTTGGACTTGTCGCTCATGCACACGCGTTTCAAGCCATTCGCCCTGGCATGCTCAAACGCATAGCGGATAATGCGCTCGACACCCTTCCGTGAATTCACATCCTCCTGGACGGCAATTTCATCCGCAGTGCCCTTCTTAAAGAAACCGCCCACGCCGACGTAAAGCCCTTCGGTGTTTTCACGGAAGACCACCAAGCGGATGTCGCGTTCCGTGCGCTCGCGTAGCGGAGTCAGCCGCTCGTGCAGAAGTTCAACCGGCCGCACATTCACGTAGAGGTCCAGCTTGAACCGCAGTCCGAGCAGAATATCGGCGGCGTGCTGGTTCGAGGGCACGCGCGGGTCACCCAGCGCCCCGAAAAGGATGGCATCAAACTCATCGCGGAGCATTTCGACGGCGCCCGACGGCAAAGTCACGCCGTCGCGCAAATAACGATCCGCGCTCCAGTCGAACTCCACAAACTCCAGCGGCCTCTTCGCGGGTGCAGCCACCGCCCGCAACACTTTCACGGCCTCCGGCGTGACCTCTTTGCCAATGCCGTCGCCGGAAATCACCGCGATCCGGGCTGCTGGACCGCCATTACGCATGGGAATACCAGACAAGTTCTACTCTCCTCCACCGGTGCCACCGGAACGACCAGACGCATCGCCGAAATGACCCGAACCGACGCTATTCTTCCACCAAAGCGTGACGCGCGCCACCACTACCGCCCATAGCTCCTAACATACCGCGCTTCTTAGGCGTTACCGGGATTACCCTCAGGATTCTGCTCCCTGCCGGATTCGACCCAATAGAGCCCGCCGAGGGCGACCATTCCGCCAAAAGTCTGTCCCCAGGAGCCACGTTCGCCGAGCCATACGATCCCCAGAATTGTCGCCAGGATAGGCAACACATACGAGAACGCACTGAGTTGCGTGGCTTCCAGATAGCGCAGCAGCCAGAAGTAGAAGACATACGCCAGCGCCGAACTGAATAGCGCCATATAAAGCAGGGCCTCCCAGGCTCCCCAGGGTATCGCTCGCCAATTCGCAGTCGCGCCAATTTCCCGCGCCTGATGAATCGCCAGCGGCAGAACCAGCAACGCACCCGCGAAGTGGTTGAACGCCGTCATCGTCAGCGTGTCGTACTTCTCCGCCACGCGCTTTCCCAGCACGACGTACATCGCGAAACCGAGCGAGCCGGTCATGGTGATGGCATCGCCCAGGAGCGAAGGCGAGCGCGGCGAAATGCCATTCTCCGACGCCAGCACCACAATTCCGCTGAACGCCATGGCCATGCCGACAGCCTTGCGCCAGGTCACCCGTTCCAGCCGGAATAGCGCCGCAAGGATGAGCGTATAGATTGGGCCTATGCCGACGATCACCGCCGCATGACCGACCGACGTGTAGTGCAGGCCGATGGTGAAGCACATCTGGTTGACAGTAACGCCGAAGAAACCGAGGTAGAGAAACGCCCAGCCATCCCGCCACGAAAAGCCTTGTCGGCGCGCTTCGGCCGCTTCGGCAAACGCAGGGAGCCGCGAGCAGAGGACGTAAGTGGGAATCATGATCGCGCCGGCAAGGACCACACGAAAAGAAGCCATGGTCAGCGCCGGCAGATACCGCAAACCGATCTTCGCGGCAATGAAATTCACCGCCCACACCACGGCAAGCATTCCGATGGATGCCGCAATTACTCCGCGGCTGGGCGCATACCCTTTGGAGGTTTCGACGCGCACAAGTTCAGGCCAGCCGCTCTTTGCGCACGGTGAGCTTTTCGATGCGCTCGCGCCGCGGCTCGTAACCGATGCCCGGCCCGTTTGGCACACGGATCGTTCCCTGAGGTGTGACCACTACTTCCGGCTCGATGATGTCTTCTTCCCAGTAGCGCTTGCTCGCCGTGACGTCACCAGGCAGCAGGAAGTTCGGTAGCGTGGACAGCGCGATGTTGTGCGCCCGCCCGATGCCGGATTCCAGCATCCCGCCGCACCACACCGGAATGCCGTTCGTTTCGCAGAGATCGTGAATCCGCCGCGCCACCGTGAACCCGCCCACGCGCCCCAGCTTGATGTTGATGATTTTGCACGCACCCAGCGCGATGGCTGCCCGGGCGTGCTCCTCGGTGTGAATGCACTCGTCCAGGCAGATCGGTGTTTCCAGTTTCTTTTGCAGTTCGACGTGGGCGTAAAGATCGTCCCAACCCAGCGGTTGTTCGATCATCATCAGGTAAAAGCCTTCAAGCTGTTTCAGCAGCGGCCAATCCTCCATGCGGTACGCCGAATTCGCGTCCACCATCAGCTTGATGAGCGGGAACTCCTGCCGCAGCCGCTTCACCGGCTCCCAATCGATACCCGGCTTGATTTTGATCTTGATCCGCTGATACCCCGCGGCGAGTTCATTCTTCACCGCTGCCACCAGCTCATCCAGCGAACCCTTGATCCCGATGGAAACGCCGCAGGCAATCTCTTCGCGTTTTCCGCCGATCAACTTCCACAGCGGCATTCCCTTCTGTTTGGCCTCGGCGTCCCAAATCGCGGCCTCCAAAGCGCCCTTGGCCATATTGTGCCCCCGGACAGGCCCCAGCAGTTCCCACACTTCCGCCGCTGTGGCGAATTCTTTGCCCCTCACCAATGGCCAGAGATGATCGCGCAGTACGTGCCAAGCGGTCTCGACCGTCTCCGGGCTATAGGATGGAGATTCGCCCGCGACGCATTCGCCCCATCCGCTCACCCCCTCCACATCCGCTTCGACCAGCAAGATGCGCCGCGACACCATCCGATCCATGCTGGTTTCGAACGGCGTCACCAGCTTCATGGGAACTTCCCGCAGGGTCAACTCTCGTACGCGCATCGTTGTTCGTCTTCCCCTCGCCCCGAAATTCTAGAAATCACTCCACGGCGCCAGCACGTAGGTGCTTCCCGCGGCGCTCGTGCGCATGGAAACGGCCGCGTAACCCTTCGCGAACCATTTCAGGAAACCTTCGCGCACATGCGTCTGTACTCTTGCCAACTCCTCCGAGCCTTCCTTTTTCCAGCGTTCCAATTCCGCCGGCAGTTCCAAGACAGCGGGCTCTTCCCTCGGATCTTTGGCGAGGCCGCCAATCGCGGCGATCACCCTCGGCGAATCCAGTTGCCATTCGGCAACCAGGCGGTCGGTGGCCAGCCCGCGATGCAGAGGGCTGGTCGTTACTCCATAAAGGTTCGGCAGGTAGCGCCGGCAAATCGCTCCCAGACGATTCAAGTTGAAGTGCGCATTGCGGGTCTCCAGCGGATCGAAGGTCCATTCGATTAAACGAATTCCTCGCCCCAAAGCTTCTTCGCGCTGCAACAGCTTCAGCATGCGGCCAACGCCGCGGTCACGGTACGCCTCGTAAACTGCGGTCATGTGCGAATGCAGGTAGACCTTCTCGTTCCGCACGCCGGCCACCGCCAGCGTATAACCCACCAGCTTTTCGCCGTCGAACGCTCCCAGCACCTGCCCGCCGGTGTGCGCAGCCACCACGAACATGGTGGCCGGCTCGACTTCCAGATCCGCTTCGCCCCAAACATCGCGCTGCAGTGCCACGCAATGGTGGAATTCCTCGAGCGACGTGCACTTTCGAACGCTGATTCCCTCGCTCATCGCTTTGGCAGCACGTCAACCGCCACCGGCTGCGCGCTGGGCTTTTCTCCTCGCTTGGCGGCTTCCCAGAGTTGTTCCATCTCCTCACGCGAAATCCCCGCCAGCTTTCGTCCGCCCTGCGCCGCCCGCTGCTCCATCTCCCGGAACCGCCGCGAAAATTTCGCGTTCGCTCTCTTCAGCGCAATCTCCGGATCAACCTGCAGAAAACGCGACAGATTCACCGCGGCAAAGAGCAAGTCACCCACCTCTTCCTCGATTCTCCGCTGCTCTTTCGTCCGCAGCGCGTGCCGGACTTCCGCCGTCTCCTCGCGCATCTTTTCCAGGATGCCCTCCGCATCCCTCCAGTCGAATCCAATGCGCGCAGCCTTGCGTGTGAGCTGATAGCCCTCCAGTGTCGCCGGAAGCCCACGCGATACGCCGTCGAGCAATGACGCAGGTTTGGACTCCACTGCCTCGCCAGCTTCTTGGCCATCTCCATTCTTCGCTTGCCGTTCCTGCGCCTTGATTCGCTCCCAATTCTTCAGCACTTCCGCGGCATCCTTGGCCCGCTTCGTCCCGAACACATGCGGATGCCGCCGCACCATCTTTTCGTGGATTTCCCGGATCACCTCCGCGACCGTGAATCTTCCCTCTTCCGTGGCGATTTGCGAATGAAACACCACTTGCAGCAGCAGGTCGCCCAGCTCCTCCGCAAATTTCGCGTCCTCCCCGCTTTCCAGCGCGTCCAGGACTTCGTAGGCCTCTTCGATCAGGTAAGTGCGCAGCGTCGCATGCGTTTGCTCGCGATCCCACGGACACCCGTTTGGCGCGCGCAGCCTCCGCTGCAATGACACCAGCTTCTCGAACCACTCGCCCGCGCTCAAGCTCTCGAGCTGCGCTCTTTTTTGGGACACTGCTTTGCGCTTACTTGTCGTCTTTTTCTTTGGTTTTTTTGCGCCACTGGCCATGATCGTTTCGAAGCCATCCCGAGTGCAACAAGCGTCCCACTTTACGGTGCGTTCCCCTCTTTTACAAGCGCCCTGCCGCGCGCTCCGTTCCGGCCGTGCCGCAGCAGCCCAATCCGGCAACCCGTGCTAAACTTGAATGAGTACTAAACATAGAGGATTGGCCTTGTCCGACAAAAAGCAGGAAGAATCGTTCCGCGTCATCGACCGGCGCCCCTTCACCGCCGAGGGCGAGCTCCGCAAAGAAGCTATTGAAGAGAAAGAGCGCGAAGCCGCGCAACATCCGCCAGCACTCGCGGAAGCCCCCAGTGCGGCAGCTCCTGCACCACCGGCAGAGACGCCAAAGCGCTCGCCTGGTTTCGAAAATCTTGTCCGTATGCTCGGCAGCAACGCCGCGATGGTTCTCGGCGCCTACGCCGATCCGAACACCGGCCAGCCCATACTCGATCCCGATGCCGCGCGCGAGCTAATCGACATGCTCGACGCCCTGCACGAGAAGACCAAGGGCAATCTCGCGCCGGAAGAAGACACTCTCCTGCTCGATCTCCTTGGCAAATTGAAATTGACGTTTCTCGAGATCAATCAGGCGTTGGCCAAGCAGGCGGCCCAGGCTGCCAAAGCCAAGACTCGGCCGTAGCAGTCTCCGCGCAATGCAGCATCCATTGGCGCCGCCTTTGCGCAGAACTTTCCGATCATGTCTTCCGCCCCGCTAAAGCTTACCGTCCTCGGCTCCGGCACTTCCATGGGTGTTCCCACGCTGGGCTGCCATTGTCGCGTTTGCACTTCGAACGATCCTCACGACAATCGTCTCCGCCCTTCCCTGCTTCTCTCCCGCAACGGCCAAAACGTGGTCATCGACACCACCCCCGATTTCCGCCAGCAAGCCCTGCGCGCCAGGCTCGACCGCCTCGACGCCATTCTGCTCACTCATAGCCACGCTGACCACATCCTCGGTTTCGACGACATCCGGCCCTTCAATATTCGCCAGCGATCCGCGCTCCCCGTTTACAGTACCGACGAAACGTTCCAAGTGATCCGCCGCGCCTTCGCTTATGTTTTCGACGAGTCTCCTACTCTTAGCACCGTTCCAAGCGTCACCCTGCATCTCGCCAAAGAGCCGTTCGAATTGCTCGGCGTGCCTTTCATCCCCATACCGCTAGTCCATGGCCCGATGGAGGTTCTCGGATTCCGCTTCGGCCGCGCCGCTTATCTCACCGACTTTAGCTCCGTCCCCGATGCATCGCTCGCGTTGCTCGGCGGCCTCGACGACCTCATCCTCGACGCCTTGCGCGACATTCCCCATCCCATGCACCAAACCGTGGAACAGGCCCTCGCCCTGATCGCACAGCTTCGCCCGCGCCGCGCCTGGTTTACGCACATCGCCCACGATTTGCCTCACGCCGAGACCAATGAACGCCTCCGCAAATTGGGCCTCCCTCACGTCCAGCTCGCCTTCGATGGTTTGCAATTCGACGTCCACGTGGATGGAACGACGCTACCTGCCCACCCCACGGCGGCGCAAGATTTGGCCACCCGCGGCGACCCCGTCACCATCCACAGTTCATCACCACCCGCGCTCGCAATGTTCACTTCAACTGCGGCATGGAATGTGCACTACTCCGCATCCGCTCGCGGCAGTCTTCTCGCCATCGGCAATTTTGACGGCATCCACCTGGGCCACCAATCGATCCTGCGCGCCGTGGTCTCGCGTGCGCAGGCCACCAACGCTGTCGCGACCGCTCTGACGTTCGACCCTTCGCCCCGCAAGGTCTTGCACCCCGAATCCGCTCCACTGCGCCTCTCCACCAACGCCCAGCGCATGCAATGGTTTCATGCGGGGGGCCTCGAAGCCGCCGTCGTGATGCCGTTTACCCTCGAGTTGGCGCGCCTCGCTCCGGAAGAATTCGTCGAACAATTCCTGGTACGCGATCTGCACGTTCGTGCCGTTCTCGTCGGTGAAAACTTCCGCTTCGGCCACCATCAGGCCGGCGATGTGCTTCTCCTGCGAGAGCTTGGCGCCCAGCACAATTTCCAAGTGACGATCATTTCACCAATCGCCTATCGCGGCGAGGTTGTCTCCAGCACCATCATTCGCCGCGCGGTTGCCGCCGGCGACATCACGCATGCCGCGCGCTTGCTGGGACGCCCGTTTGCTCTCACCGGAGAAGTCGTCACAGGCACGGGCACGGGCCGCCGCTTCACTTTTCCAACGCTGAATCTGGTTGTGGAGCAGGAACTCTTGCCGGCGCGGGGCGTTTATATCACGCGCACACTCTTCGATGGCCAGACGCGGAGCCACCGTTCGGTCACCAACATCGGCATGCGCCCCACATTCAACGGCTCCGCCCTCAGCGTGGAAACCCACCTATTGGATTTTCCAAAAGAACCCGCTCCGAAGCGCATCGAGGTCCGCTTCTGGAAACGCCTGCGCGCGGAAAAAAAGTTCAGCGGCCCCGAAGATTTACGCGCGCAAATCGCCCGCGACATCGCCATCGCAAACTCATTCTTCTCCCGCCTCCGCCACTTCCGCTCTCTCCGCGAGCCCGCCTAGCGCATTTCTCGCGACAGAATCGAGCAGCGTCAGAGGCTGCCTCGCTGCTCCTGTCATCCTGAGCGAAGCGAAGGATCTCGACTCATCTACGTTTCGGGAACATTGAGCGGGTGAGATCCTTCTCATCAGTGCACCACCTGCGCCTACAACCGTGGCGCGGAATCACCGTTAGCGAGTGAGTCCCGGTGTTGCGGCGCTCATCACTCGATGAAGAATCGGCCACAATACCGCAGCCAATGCGATCGCCCCCAGGAAGAGGTAACGTGATTTGGAAGAACGAGGTGTTTCGAATCGGAGGTCCATACCGATTTAGACACCGCTGCGATAGCGGAGTTCCCATTTTCTTCGGCAGAGATCAACCAGCTACTGTTTTATTTTCGGAAGGCATTCCTCGCAATAACCGCCAACTTCCGTGCGCGAAACGGTGACCTTCATGCGGAAGTCTCTCGCGATCTGCTCTTTCAATTGCTCGTAAAGTTTGCTTTCGAACTCGCGCACTTTCCCGCAGCGCAGGCACGCCACGTGGATGTGATCGCGCGGTCCATGGCTTTCGTAGTAGTGCCGGTCGCCGCGCAAGTGCAACAGATCCAGTTCGTCGATCAGCCCCTGTTTTTTGAGAAGATCGATGGTCCGGTAGACCGTGACCAGGTGCACCGCGGGATCAATCTTCCTCGCCCGCTCCAGGATCTGATCCACGTCCAGGTGCCGCTCGGCATTGTCCATCACCTGCAGAATCACGCGCCGTTGCCGCGTCAGCCGGATGCCGCGCCCGCCCAGTGCTTGTTGCAGCTTGCCTGTCGTTTCCGCGGTATTGATGCGCTCACCGGTGGAAACCCGGTGCGTTGGAGATGCAGCCATTCGTTGTGCCCCGAGGCGCGGCGCCCAGCGCCCTAAGAGTGGATCGGCAGCAGCCGCGCTACATCGTTATACATCACGATCGCAAACAAGACCAAGATGAACACCAGCCCGACCTGCACGAAGCGTTCTTTGAAGCCCATGCTGAAATCGCGCCGTCGGATGCCTTCGAGCGTGAGCAGCAAAATGTTTCCGCCATCCAGAATTGGAATCGGCAGGAGATTAAGGATCCCCAGGTTGAGACTGATAATGGCCATGAGGTTGATTACCGCGAACGCGCCTTCCTTGACGGCTTGTCCCGCCTGATCGATGATTCCCACAGGTCCTAGCAATAGCTTTACGGACTGCCTGCCGGTGAAGAGCCTGCCGACCAGCCCCAACAACTGCTTCAAACCAGACCATGTCACCGCCGAGGCATTTTGTGCGGCGGTCTCAAGCGTCATTTTCTTGTAAGACCAGCGCTCTTCTGGTCCTACCCCAAGCATGAAATTGGCTTTACCATCTTCGCCAACGATCGATTGGGGTTCGAGCTTCAGCGTGACGAGTTCTCCCTTGCGCTTTACCACCGTCACCAGCGGGTTGCCGTTCGAATTCAAGATCATGTCCTTGAACTCTATCCAGTTTGCAATCGCCGTGCCGTTCACGGAAACGATCAAGTCCCCGCTCTTCATTCCTCCCCGCTGGGCACCGAAGCCGCGAATCGGCTGGGTGATGACCGGTTTCACGAAAGCATAGTGTCCGGGAGCGTCCGCTTGGACAAGTTCCTTGCCGGTGACTTCAACAATTCGCGTTGTTCCCTGATGCTCAACTGCCACGCGATAATGAGTGTCAGGCCGCTCCTCATTGAAATTCTCGTAAACTTTGTCCCAATTCGGCGTGGCTACCCCGTTGATCTCCGTAATTCTATCTCCGACCGCTACGCCAGCCTCCGCCAGCGGGTCATTCGCTTTCATGGTCGTAATGACCGGAGCATCATCCAGGTACGAGGGATACGGCAGGCCCTTGATCCAGAAAAAAGAGCCCAGCAGCAAGATCGGCACGACCAGATTCACCGCGGGCCCCGCAAAGGAAATTAACACCCGCTGCCACCGCGGCTTGCTCATCAACTCATCCGGCCCACCTGCCGGCGGCGCTTCGCTGGAATCGATTTCGGAAAGGTCCTGCCCGGCCATGCGCACGTAGCCACCCAGCGGCAGCGCACTAACGCGATAATCCGTCGCACCGCGTTTCCAGCCAAACAGCCGCGGCCCGAAACCAATCGAAAAAACGTCCACGCGTACGCCGAACAAACGGGCCATCGCAAAGTGACCCAACTCGTGCACCAGAATCATCAATCCCAACACCAGCACGACGCCCAGTATCCAACTCATGAATCGCTTGCTTCCCTTCCCTTGCAGATAATCTCTCGGTCTAGCCTAAATCCTTCTACGACACCGTTGCTGTCGCCACCGACAATCGACCCACTTCTTCCTTGGCCATTCGACGCGCCTCGGCATCCGCCGCAAGCACATCCTCCATCTTCTCAAATCGCATTCGAGGCGTGCGGCCTAATACTCTCTCAATCACTTCCGGGATACCCAGGAACGGCAGCCGTCGCTCCAGAAACGCCGCCACCGCA
This sequence comes from Acidobacteriota bacterium, assembly GCA_043758915.1. Classification (GTDB taxonomy): domain Bacteria; phylum Acidobacteriota; class Terriglobia; order Acidiferrales; family UBA7541; genus Acidiferrum. The sequence goes on from JAYVMO010000002.1 coordinate 32,568, forward strand.
ATCTCATCCGCCGCGTTCAACGCACACGGCAGCGCCCCGCCCTTCTTCATCGCTTCCCGTGCCAACTTCAAGCAAGGGAACCGCCTTGTCGAAACCTTTTCGAAGTCCAACCTCTTCAGTTTGGACCAATCGAGCGTCACCTGATTCGATGCCACCCGCTCCGGATAGGTTAACGCATATTGGATGGGCATGCGCATGTCCGTCGGCCCCAGTTGCGCCAAGATGGAACCGTCCACATACTCCACCATCGAGTGCATCGTTGATTGCGGATGGATGACCACATCGATTTGGTCCGGGCGCATCCCGAAGAGCCAGCGCGCCTCGATCACCTCGAACCCCTTGTTCATCATCGTCGCGGAATCGATCGTGATGCGGTTTCCCATCCGCCAGTTCGGGTGCGCCAGGGCTTGCTCGATGGTCACATTTTCCAGCGCCTTCAGCGGTGTCTTTCGAAACGGCCCGCCAGAAGCCGTTAGCACCAGTCGCCGCACTTCCGTGTGCTTTCCGCCTCGCAGGCACTGGTGCACTGCGTTATGTTCGCTGTCCACCGGCAACAGTTCCTGCCCCGCGTGTTTCGCCGCGGCCATCACCAGCTCACCCGCCGCGACCAGCACTTCCTTGTTCGAAAGCGCAACGCTCTTCCCCAGTTTCAGCGCTTCGTACGTGGCTTCCAGACCCACAACGCCCACCGCTGCCGACACCACAATATCCGCTCTCGCATGCGTCCCAACCGCCCGCATTCCTTCGCGGCCATGATGAATCGCCGGCATCGGCGCAATGCCTTTGGCTCTCAGTTGCCGCGCCAGTTCATCCGCCTTCTGCGCGTCGCCCACCGACACCACTTCCGGCCGGTGCCGCTCGATCTGCCCCGCCAGTTCCTCCAGGTTCGCTCCCGCCGCCAGCGCCACTACGCAAAAGCGTTCTGGCAGGGACTCCACCACCGAAAGACATTGCCTTCCGATGGAGCCCGTCGAACCCAATATGGAAAGTTGTTTCACGAAGTTCCGCACTTCCCTTTTTGTCGGTTGGAAACGCCCGTGGCCCTACACTTTGGGCGAATAGATCAACATCCAATAGTACCAGACAACCGGAATCGCCAGAATCAATGCATCAATGCGGTCCAACACTCCGCCGTGCCCCGGCAGCAGCCCACCCGAATCCTTCACTCCCGCACTCCGTTTGTACGCCGACTCCAGCAGATCCCCGGCTTGCCCCGCAACGTTTCCCAGCGCCGCCATGGCCAATAAATGCGGCAGCGGCGCACTCAGCCATCGTGTAAACGCAACCGCCACCAGCAGAGACCCAACGAAGCTCCCTACCACCCCTTCCCAGGTCTTTTTCGGACTGAGGTGCGGTGCCATGGGATGCTTTCCAATCGCCCGGCCCACAAAATACGCCACGGTATCCGCTGCCCAGGTAATCACCAGTGCAAACAGCAGTAAACGCGGACCTTCTGTTCCCGCCCCGTGCAACCGGATCGCATAGGTAAGCGGAAATGCCACCAATAGCAGCCCGCTAGCGCTGATTCCCGCCGCAGGCAACGTTTCGACCAGCGGCCGCTTGGTCCATAGCGTAATCACCGCCACGCCAAGAACAAAAACAATCAGCGCATCCTCAGCGCGGGGGAAAAACCGCACGAGCAGCCACGCCAGGCGCGGAGGATACGTGATCCCGCCGAATTCGCCCCACTTCACCGCCGTCGTAAGCCATTGCAGGTAAACGATGAATAGCGCACATGCCGCCGTCCAGAAGCGGTACGCCCGGTGCCCAATTGCCTCGCCAAGCGAGAAATACTCAAACAGCGCCAGCAGCATCACCAGCGCGACCGCCAGCGACACCACCGCCGTCGATGCCCATAACACCAGCCCCACGACAAACGGTATCAGCACTGCCGCCGTGGCTACCCGCTTCCAAGTCATAGAACGGAGATCCCCTAAAGAACTGCTGGCTCCATCTCATCACATCAAAGGAAAGAAATCACGCAGGTGGGTCAAAAAAATCAAAGCATTCGTGAGCCGCGGAAAACCGTAACCGTCATTCACCTGCCACGCGCGCGGAATTCTCCGTCGCAGGCGCTCCTTCGCGGATTCCCCCATAGCGCCGCTCGCGCTTCTGGAATTCCACCAGCGCCTCCAGCAGCCTGGCTCGATTGAAATCCGGCCACAGCGTCTCGGTCACGAAAATCTCCGCGTACGCGATCTGCCACAGCAGGAAATTGCTTACCCGCATCTCCCCGCTCGTGCGGATCAGCAGGTCCGGATCCGGCAACCCGCCCGTATACATGTGCCGCGCCAACTGCTCTTCCGTGATCGCCCCGCGCAAACTGTGTCCGTTGCTTTCCGCCAGCAGCGCGTTCATCGCATCCACGATTTCCGCTCGGCCGCCGTAATTCAACGCCACCGACAGGACCATGCCGCTATTCCCCGCCGTCTTCTCCGTGGCATCGCGAACATCATTCTGCACACCCGCGGATAGCTCTTCCGTCCGGCCGATAAACCTCATGCGAATATTATTTTTCTGCAACAGCGGCATTTCCTTGCGCAGATATTCACGCAGAAGCTGCATCAGGAAATCGATCTCCGCCTTTGGCCGCCGCCAATTCTCCACCGAAAAGGCATACAGGGTCAGCGCCTCGATGTTCAGCCGCGCGCAAGTCTCAATGGTCGTGCGTGCCGCCTTGGTCCCCGAGCTGTGGCCGGCCACGCGCGGCAGGTGTCTCCGCTGCGCCCAGCGCCCGTTCCCATCCATGATCACCGCAACGTGCCGGGGCAGCCGCTTCAGTTCCAGCTTTTCGAGCAGCCGCGACTCCTCGGCCGTGATCGGACCGAGCGCTCCCGGAGCTGCTACCGCTATCGTTGTGTGTGCTTTGCTGTTCGCCACGGCGTTCCTGCGGCTATGTCCTTTATGCCGCAAAGTTAACACACGCCTCACCCGCTGCGCAATCCCAGGTTGCCTTGTCGGGTATCAGCCCACCGGCCCAGGCGAACCGCCGGCGCTCGCGGGGAAAATCGAGGTATAGACCAGCACCAGCGTCAGCACGATCATCGCAATGGCCGTCACCCACGCCACCACGTTAAACGTCAGCGTGTTCACATGCTCGCCCATCAGGTCCCGCCGGTTCACCAGCAGCAAAATAAAAATCACCACCACCGGCAGCCAGATGCCGTTCCCCACTTGCGAAAAGATCAGAATCTTCCACAGTGGTGCGTGCGGGATCAGAATGATTCCTGCCCCCGCGGCGATCAAAATCGTATACAGCCCGTAAAAAATCCTCGCTTCGCTGAACTTGTGATCGATCCCCGCCTCGAACCCCAACCCCTCGCAGATCACGTGCGCCGTCGATAGTGGCAGGATCGTCGCCGCAAACAGCGAGGCATTCAGCAGCCCGAAGGCAAACGTAAACCCAGCCCACTTCCCCGCCAGCGGAATCAGCGCTTTGGCCGCGTCCGCCGCGTCCGTGATGTTTCGCTGCCCCGAGACGTACAGCGTCGCCGCCGTGCACACGATGATGAAGAACACGATCACCATGCAACTGATGCTTCCCACCAGCACGTCCGCGCGCGCCTGCGGGTAGTTCCTCGGCCCCACTTTCTTCTCCACGAATCCCGCCTGTAGATAGAAAAATTGCCACGGCGCGATGGTCGTCCCCACCAGCGCCGTCAACGTCAGCAAGTATCCCGCTTCAAAATGAAGATTTGGAACCACCACGTGCTGCGCGGCCTGCAGCCAATCCGGCTTCGCCAGCACCGCGGAAATGATGTATGTCACGTAGAACCCGCAAGCGACGAGAAAAATCACTTCCACCTGCCGGTACGTACCTCGCATCACCAGCACCCACACCAGAATCGCCGCAAGGGGCACGGCGATGTATTTGCTCACGTGAAAAATCTCCATCGCCGCCGCCACGCCCGCAAATTCCGCCACCACGTTCGCCAGATCCACGAAAAAGCCCACCACCATCACGAAAAACGTGGACCGAAACCCGAACTCTTCCCGAATTAAGTCCGATAGCCCTTTTCCCGTAATCACTCCCATGCGCGCGCACATCTCCTCCGTCACGTACAACGCGATGGTCATCGGAATCAGCGACCACAGCAGCGCATAGCCGTAGTGCGCCCCTGCTTGCGTGTACGTCGAGATGCCGCCCGCGTCATTGTCCACGTTGGAAGTAATCAGCCCCGGCCCCACCACCGCCAGCAGCAGCGTCAGACGCCGCCGCAAACCGCGAATGCGCTGCTGCAACGTCGCGCCGCGCGTCCGCAGTCCCTCCAGGCCGTTCGTGATGGTTTCCCAATTCATCTTTGCGCGCGAATCCTCTCCCTACTTCTTCATCAGCTTTGAAACCACGTCATCCACCGTAATCGTCCCGAGCGGCCGCTTCTCTTCATCCACCACCGTCAGCATTCGCAGGTTGTACTTGTCGAAGAGTTCGAATACTTCGTCATCCTCTGCGGTGGGCTCCACGCTCAGCAGCGGCTCCGTCTTCAACTCCGACATCTTTTGCTCCGGAGCCGCCAGCAGCAGCCGCGCCACTGCCACCGTCCCGGAATACTGCGCCGCACTGTCCAGCAACACGATGGTGTCCAGTTGGTCCAGGTTCAGGTCTTGCCCCCGCATCCACGCCAGCACCTCATCCCGCTCCGAAGTTTCTCCCACAAATGCAAATTCCGGATTCATCATCCCGCCAGCCGTCGCCGGGTCGAATGCCAGCAACTCGCGCACTTCGTTGGCTTCATATCCGGGCATCTCTTCCAGTAATTCATCCGAAGTTTCCTTCGGCAGGTCGCCCAACAAATCCGCCGCCGCGTCTGGTGCCATCTCTTCCAGAATGTCCGCCGCCTTCTCCGGGTCCATTTTTTCCACGATCTGGGTCGTCAGCCGCTCATCCAGCTCCGCCAGAACCGCCGCCGCCGTCTCTTCATCCAGCGAAGCGATAATCCCCTGCCTCTCGGCCGCGGAGAGGTCTTCCATAATCTCCGCCAGATCCGCGGGGTGCAGGTCCTCGAGTTTTTCGTGCGTGATGCGCAGCTTCACGCGCCGCAGCGGGTCCGGCTCGATCAAGTTCACGAACTCCCACCGAATGGTCTTCGGCGGCAACTTGCTCTGCAACTTGCGAATCACGCTCGGAGCCAGCGCGCCCTGCAACAACCGGCGCACCGCTCCCGGCAAGCCCACGTCGACCTGTGTCAGCCGCAATTCCACATTGCCGTTGGTGCGCAGTTCCGTGAGGTCCACGTCATTCACCCTCACCACCTTCCGCCCGCGCGTATCAATAATTTGCTGGTCCAGCAAATCCTTTTTCACTGCCAGCCACCCCTCGTTCGGCTGGTACAGCTCCAGCGCTCGTTCGTTGACGTTTAACCGCAGTTTTCCCGGCTCCACGGACGCCACCTGATCGTGCTTGGCCACCAGCGGCTGAAAATGTCCGCGCGAAATCAGGAAATGCGAGATGCGATTCGGGGCTTCCGCCGGTTCGATAAAAAACTCGCGCACCTTGCCAACAAAATTTCCCTGCGGGTCGTATGCTTTCGCGCCCATCAATTCCGTCGCGTAGAGTTCCATGAACACCCCCTTCCCATCCTTGCAAGATGGTCTTTCTTGCCGTCGTCCCTTGCTACAGGGTCTCAGCCAACAAAAAAACCCGCGCGCCGAACAACCTCGGCCGCGGGCAAGTACCTCATACAAATGGACTTACCGCTAGCCAGGCGTGCCTCCTCCCCACCCGACTGCCTGCGCCAATCCCTGCGCCTCGCGAGGCTTCGCGCACACCTGTCGTCGAGCCGCTGGCCTCGGCACGTGCCCTGAAAACAAGCCTCTAGGGCCAGGTTCGAGTTCGCTGCTTGTCATCGAGAGAAATTTCACTCCCAATTTCACTCCCACCGTAGTGATAAGCCGGGTGCGTCGCATTGTCAAGAAAAGAATGGCTTTCTCACGAAAATAATTTGCTGTTCCCCTCTCGCTACCGCTTCTTGGCTTCCTCGAACACCATATCGCGCGGTTCGACGCCCTTCCGCCGGCATTCCTCCACATACAGCGCCAAATAGTTTTTCAAAATGTAGTCCCGCTTCGAAAACCCCAGCTCTTCGGCAGCCCGGTCAATCGCCTCGGGCGGACCTTCCAGTTCCACAAACGTTCCGATCGGCGTTTCATCCACTTCGATCAAAAGGCCCTTCCCCCATCGCTGCGCGGCAGGCAATCGGTACGTGGTCCGGTACTTTTCATAGTGAAACCACCCCTTCATCCCCAAACCCTCGAAAATCTTCGTCAAATTCTCCGCCTCCGCCACTTCCACTTCGAGCTCTTCCCTCACCTTGTATCGCTCCGCCGGCGCGCCCACCGCCATCGCCTCGGCCCGCTGTTCCACCGGACGCTTAAACGTCACCACAACCCGTGTCTTAGCCGCTGCCCGCTGCTTCGAACCCCTCTCCGGCGTCTCCGTCCGAATGCGCAGCAATTGCCCGTGCTTGGCAAGCCCGCCCTGTGGCGTATCAAAAATTACATTCCACTCATGCACACGCCCGCCGCCCCCAGCGCACGCCCGCGCTCCCCAGCGCTTCAGCGCACGCCGAAACGCCTTCAAATCACCGATTCTCAGCTTGATTTCCGTCTCTTGTGCCATGATTTCCCCGGCTGTCGGGGCGCCTCGCTTTCACTCCCCGCTGCAATCCGTGTAGTATAACGGACGCACACGATTCAACTCCGCCCGGCGCCCACCCAGCCGCGCGCACCACTCAGAGAGACTCATGCACCCGGACGAGAAGACTGCCTCGACGACCGTTGCTAACCAGACCACCGAAGCCGCAACTCCGTTACCGCCAACTGCTCGCCGCGAGCCCCTTGAGCACACCTTCCACGGTGATCGCCGTATCGACGACTACGCCTGGCTCTGCAACAAAGAAAATCCCCAAGTCTTCGCCTATCTCAACGCCGAAAACGCCTACACCGACGCAATTCTCCGCCCCACGGAACCTTTCCAGGAAAAACTCTACCAGGAGATGCTCGGCCGCATCCTCCAGACCGACCTCTCCGTTCCCTACCTTCTTCGCGGCTACCAGTACTTCACCCGCACGGAAGAAGGCCAGCAGTATCCCCTCTACAGCCGCCGTCCCGACAAAGAAGGCTCCCCGGAAGAACTTCTACTCGACCTCAACGGCCTTGCCGAGGGCCACTCTTTCCTCGGCCTCGGCTCCTTCGACGTCAGTGACGACAACCACCTTCTCGCCTATTCCACCGACATCACCGGCTTCCGCCAGTACACGCTCCACATCCAGGACCTTCGCACCGGCGAAACTTTCCACGAGAGTATCGAGCGCGTCACCAGCGTCGCGTGGGCCGCCGGCCAACGCACGCTCTTTTACACCATCGAAGACGCAACCACGAAGCGTTCCTACCGCCTCTATCGCCACGTCCTCGGCACCACCGAACCCGACCCGCTCCTTTTCGAAGAAACCGACGAACGCTTCCGCATCGAGATTAGCCGCACTCGCAGCGGCTCCTTTCTTCTCCTAACCTGTGCCAGCCACACCACCAGCGAAGTCCGCTATCTCCCAGCCGGACAGTCCTCCGGCGAGTTTCGCCTCATCGCTCACCGCGAAGACAATCACGAGTACTACGCCGACCACCACCCCGGCCCCGCGGCCAATCCCGCGGATATTTTCTACATTCGCACCAATTCCGGCGGCCGCACCTTCCGCTTGATGACCGTTCCCGTCGCCGACCCCCGCCGAAAATTTTGGCGCGAACTTATCCCCAATCGCCCCGCCGTCATGCTCGCCGCCGTCGAAGCCTTTAAGACCCACCTGGTCCTCTTCGAACGCGAAGGCGGCCTGCCTTATCTCCGCATCGTGGACCTAACCATCGTTGCCCCCACCGCCCTCGAATCCTCCCACCGCATCGAGTTCACCGAGCCTGCCTACAACGCCTCCCTCGGTGCCAACCCCGAGTTCGCAACCAATCACCTCCGATTCCAATACGAATCTTTCATCACGCCCCGCTCCATTTTCGATTACGAACTCGGTACCCACAAACGCACTCTTCGCAAGCAGCAACCCGTCCTCGGCGGCTACGACCCCGCTCAGTACACCAGCGAGCGTCTGCACGTCGCCGCCTCCGACGGCGCTCTCATCCCCCTCTCCATCGTCTACCGCCACGACACGCCTCGCGATGCCTCTGCGCCTCTTCTCCTCTACGGTTACGGCAGCTACGGCATCTCCATCCCGGTCTCCTTCAGCTCCAACCGTCTCAGCCTCCTCGACCGCGGCGCCATCTACGCCGTCGCTCACATCCGCGGCGGCGGCGAACTCGGCAAACCCTGGCACGACGCCGCCCGCATGCGCAATAAACGCAACAGCTTTACCGACTTCATCGCCGCCACTGAACACCTCATCGCCGAGCGCTACACTTCCTCACAAAAACTCGTCATCGAAGGCGGCAGCGCCGGTGGTCTCCTGATGGGCGCCGTCACCAACATGCGCCCAGAACTTTTCCACATGGTCATCAGTCACGTCCCTTTCGTCGATGTGTTGAATACCATGCTCGACGCTTCGCTTCCCCTCACCGTCGGCGAATACGAGGAGTGGGGCAATCCGCGGCTCGCGGACGACTACTTCTACATGAAGACCTACTGCCCTTACACCAACCTCGAGCGCAAGTCCTATCCCACGCTGCTCGTCAAAACCGGCCTCAATGACAGCCAGGTCATGTACTGGGAACCCGCGAAGTACGTCGCCAAATTGCGCGCCCTCAAAACCGACACTAATCCCCTGCTCTTCAAGATCAACATGGGCGCGGGACACGGCGGCGCTTCCGGCCGCTACGACTATCTACGCGAGATCGCTCTCGACTACGCCTTTCTCTTGACGCAACTCGGAATCTCCGAATAGTCTCTGAGCGCACCAGCAATGCGTCTGCACGCGTTCTTACAGGGGAACGCCTCAATAACGCGTGCGAAGGAATTTTACCAAAGGAAGCCAGGGTTTCCGTTCCTGAAATGGAACGGCAGAAACTGAATTCCCACAACTGAAAACTTCCGCATGAGCGAACCCACTACACCCCTGATGCAGCAGTATCATGCAATCAAGACGCGCTACCCGCACGCCCTGCTGCTCTTCCGTCTCGGCGATTTCTACGAACTCTTCCACGAAGATGCCATCATCGCCGCCCGCGAACTGCAAATCACGCTTACCTCTCGCAATCGCGAAAAGGGCCAGCCTATCCCCATGTGCGGCGTCCCGTATCACGCCGCCGAAGGCTACATCGCGCGCCTCATTCGCGCCGGCTTCAAAATCGCCATCTGCGACCAGATGGAGCAGCCCGGCCCCGGCAAAAAGCTTGTCCGCCGCGAAGTCGTCCGCGTCATCACCCCCGGCACCGCCACCGAGGCCGCCGTTCTCGACGCCCGCGAAAACAATTTTCTCGCCGCCGTCTCCCGGCACTCTTCCGGTTCACCCGTCGGTCTCGCCTTCGTCGATCTTTCCACCGGCGAGTTTCAAGCCACCGAATTTTCTGGCCCCAGTGCCGACGATGATCTTCGCGATGAACTCCAGCTCCATCGCCCGCGCGAAACTCTCCTTCCCCGTCCGCAACAGCTCTTCGAAACCGCCAAGACCTCGCTTCTTGAAGGCGCTGGCGGCCTCGAGTCTCGCCTCGAAGACTGGGTCTTCCAGCACGACTATGCCGAGCGCATCCTCCGCGAACAATTTGGCGTCGCCGAGCTTACCGGCTTCGGCCTCGACGGCCACGCCCAGTCGCTGGCCGCCGCCGGCGCCATCATCCACTACCTCCGCGAAAATTCTGCCCGCGGCGATGACGCGCCCAGCGTGGAAGCCCTGCGCCATCTCGACCGCGTTCGCTACTACCAGCAGCACGACGCGCTGGTGCTCGACCCCGTTTCCGTTCGCAATCTCGAGCTCCTCACGCCCATCTTCACCGAAGAAACCGGCCGCACCGGCCCCGCAACACTCCTCGCCTGCCTCGACGTCACCGTCACCGGCATGGGCGCCCGCCTTCTCCGCTCCTGGATTCTCCGCCCGCTCCTCCGCCAAGATGCCATCGAAGCCCGCCTTGGCGCGGTTACTCATCTTGTCCAGCAAACCGTGGTTCGCGGCGAAATTCGCAAGGAATTGAAAGGCATTCTCGACCTTGAGCGCCTTACCAGCCGCATTACCCTGGGTCTCGCCACGCCCCGTGAGCTTGTCGCACTGCGCAAATCCCTCGCGCAGCTTCCCACCCTGAAAAATTTTCTCACTCCGCCCCCCATTGGCGGCAGCGAACTACTTCGCCATCTCCACCACGAACTCGACGAACTCTCCGATGTCCGCGAACATCTGGAACGCGCCATCACCGATGAGCCGCCGGCCCTGGCCACCGATCCCGGCATGATTCGCAACGGCTATCACGGCGAACTCGACGAGCTTCGCAACCTCAGCCAGCACAGCAAGCAGATCATCGCCGCGATGGAAGAGCGCGAGCGCAAGCGCACCAACATCGCCTCCCTGAAAATTCGCTTCAACCACATCTTTGGCTATTACATCGAAATCTCGAAAGCCAATCTCCATCTAGCTCCCGCCGATTACGAACGCAAACAAACTCTCGTCAACGCCGAGCGTTTCACCTGTCTGGAACTCAAAGACTACGAGCGCAAGATTCTCGCCGCCGATGAGCGCATCCTCGAAATCGAACGCCAGCTCTTCGTCGAGATTCGCTCCGGCGTGGCGGCCCACGCCGCCCGCCTCCGCCGCACCGCTGCCGCCGTCGCCCAGCTCGATGTGCTAACCTCGCTGGCAAAACTCGCCGCCGACCGCGGCTACGTCCGCCCTGAATTCAATTCCACCGGCGAACTCCTCATCATCGGCGGCCGCCATCCCGTTATCGAAGAACTCCTGCGTCAGAAAGGCGAGCGCTTCGTCCCCAACGATCTTTTTCTCGAACCCGGGCGTCAGCAGCTTCTGCTCATCACTGGCCCCAACATGGGCGGAAAGTCCACCTACCTCCGCCAGGCCGCCCTCATTATTTTGATGGCGCAGATTGGCTCGTTCGTTCCTGCTCGCCAGGCCAAGCTGCCCATCACCGACCGCATCTTCACGCGCATCGGCGCCAGTGACAATCTCGCTCGCGGCCGCTCCACCTTCCTCGTCGAAATGAGCGAAGTTGCTGTCATCCTCAACCATGCCACGCCCTCCAGCCTCGTCCTCCTCGACGAAGTCGGACGAGGCACCGCCACTTTCGACGGCCTCTCCATCGCCTGGGCCGTCGTCGAGCATCTCCAGAAGCACATCCGCGCGCGCACCCTCTTCGCCACGCACTATCACGAGCTCACCGAGCTTGCCGGCCTCCTCCCCGCCGTGAAAAACGTCCACGTCTCCGTCAAGGAAACTCCCAGCGAAATCATCTTTCTCCGCCGCGTCGAACCTGGCTGCGCAGATAAAAGCTACGGCATCGAAGTCGCCCGCCTCGCCGGCCTCCCCCGCAGCGTCATCGAGCGCGCCCGCGAAGTCCTCAAAAAACACGAACAAAGCGAGCATCAGCTCAGCGAAACGCTCTCCCCCGGCGCTCTCGACGACCCCGCTGCCACCGCGACGAGCGGCGCAGCCGCGTCGTCCTCCTCTCGCCGCAACGGCCACCAGGAAGTCCTCTTCACTCCCCTCGACCGCGCCGTCCTCGACAAACTCCGCGATGCCGACCTCGACCAGCTCAAGCCCCTCGACGCCCTCAACCTCCTCGCCGAACTAAAAAAACAAATCTCCTGACAAAGTTACCCGCGCCCTTTGCGCATCCGCCGCCCTCGCAGCGTTAATTCTTTCTCTCCGTCTTCTTCTATGTCCACTGTGTTCTGCGCGTACTCTGTGCTTAAATCCCTTCACACACGATGCCATCGAAATCCACCCTCATCCTCGGCCTTATGTCCGGAACCTCCGCCGACGGCATCGACGTCGCTCTCGCGCGTATCTCCGGAGCGCCCCCGCATCTCAACGCTAAGCTTCTCGGCCACACTTCGATCAGTTTTCCGCCCGCCGTGCGCAAAGAAATCCTCCACGTCGCCGAGCAATCCCCAATCACCGCGGGCGCCCTCAGCCAGCTCAATTTTCGCTTGGGAGAACTTTTCGCCGAAGCCGTGCTCACCGCCTGCCGCCGCTTCCGCATCTCGCCATCGCGCATCTCGCTAATCGGCAGCCACGGCCAGACCGTCTTTCATCAAGGCCGCCCCGTTCCGTGCCTCGGCCGCGCCACGGCTTCCACGCTGCAAATCGGCGAACCCGCCGTCATCGCCGCGCGCACTGGCATCACCACCGTCGCCGACTTTCGCCCCGCCGATATCGCCCTCGGCGGCCAGGGCGCGCCCCTCGTTCCTTACGCCGACTATCTTTTGTACCGCCACCCAAAACTCGGCCGCGTCTCCCTTAACCTCGGTGGCATCGCCAACATCACCGTCATCCCCGCTTCGGCCAAGCCGTCGCAAATCCTCGCCTTCGACACTGGCCCCGCCAACATGCTCATCGACGCTCTCGTCTCCCACTTCACTCACGGCCGCCAGCGCTTCGACAAAAACGCCTGCCTCGCCGCGCAAGGCCGCAGCTTCCCCGCGCTCCTCGACGATCTCATGCGCGACCCGTACCTGAAACTCCCGCCTCCCAAATCCACCGGCCGCGAATACTTCGGCAGCGCCTGCCTCAAGAAGCTCCTGGCTCTCGGCCGCCGCCACCACGCCAAGCCCAACGATCTAATCCGCGCCGCCACCATTTTCACCGCCCTCTCCGTCGTCGACGCCCTCCACCGCTTCGTCCTCCCCAAAACAAAAATCCATCAACTCATCGTCTCCGGCGGCGGCGCCCAAAACCCGCTACTCCTAGCCCAACTCTCCGCTGCCCTCCGTGCCACGGATTTATACCGCGTCCCCTCTTCGGCCGTAGGGGCACGATACATCGTGCCCTCTGAAGCCAAAGCCGCCCGTGCGTCCGCCATCGATATTCTTCCTTCCTCCGCCGTCGGCATCTCCGAATCCGCCAAGGAATCCTTCGCCTTCGCTCTTCTTGCCTACGAAACCTTTCACCAGCGCCCCTCCAATCTCCCTTCGGCCACCGGCGCCCACGGCCCCGCCATTCTGGGTAAAATCTCCTATGCCCCTCCGCGCTAATCAACCGCATCAATCGCTCAACTGCGCTCGGTGCGCATCTCGCTCGGCAGCGCCGCCACCTTCCTTCTCTTCTCTGTGCCCTCTGCGTCTCTGTGCCCTCCGTGTTAAATCCTTTTCTTCGTTTTTCTTTGCCCTTACTATCACCTTCGCATTTATCTCTAGCTGCTCTCGCCCAGTCAACAACGATCCCTCTTCTCTCACCTTCCTCATCGAATCCAATCCCACCAACCTAGACCCCCGCTTCGCCACCGACGCCAACTCCCAGCATATCGACGGCATCCTCTTCAGCAGCCTTCTCCAGCGCGACGCTCTGATGAATCTCCACGGCGACCTCGCCGAGTCCTGGGACACTCCCGATCCCCTCACCTACGTCTTCCATCTCCGCCGCGGCGTCCGCTTCCACGACGGCCGCCCCCTCACCTCCGCCGACGTCAAAGCCACCTTCGATTTCATCCTCAATCCCGCCAACCGCTCCCCCAAGCGCGGCGGCTTCCGCATGATCTCTTCCATCGCGGCGACCGAGGACACCACCGTCATCTTCCATCTCAGCGAGCCTTACGCCTCCTTCACCGCCAATCTCATTCCCTCCGCCCTCGGCATCGTCCCCGCGAACGCCGGCGCGGACTTCTCCCGCCATCCCATCGGCTCTGGCCCCTTCCGCTTCGTCAGCCAATCGCAAGACGACGAAGTCGTCGTCGAACGCAACCCCGATTATTTCCGCGGCGCCCCGCAAATCACCCGCGTAAAGTTTCGCGTCGTCCCCGACGCCATCGTTCGCGCCCTCGAACTTCGCAAAGGCTCCGCCGACCTCGAAGTCAGCACCCTTGCGCCCGACATGATCCCCGTCCTCGCCAAAGACCCCCATCTCGCCGTCACTCAGCGCCCCGGAACCAACTTCACCTATCTCGGTCTAAATCTCGAAGACCCCATCCTCGCTCACCGCGAAGTTCGCCAAGCCCTCGCCTTCGCCACCGACCGCGAAGCCCTCATTCACTATCTACTCCACGGCCAGGCCCGCGTCGCCGCCGGCATTCTCCCGCCCAACCACTGGGCCTACGAACCCAACGTCGCGCAATACGCTCTCGACACCGCCCGCGCCGAAAAACTCCTCGACGCCGCCGGCTTCCCGCGCCAACAAAACGGCATCCGCTTCCATCTCATGCTGAAAACCTCCACCGACGAACAATTCCGCCTTATCGGCGCCGCCCTCCAGGAGCAGTGGCGCAAAGTCGGCATCGACCTCGAACTCCGCCCCCTCGAATTCGCCACCCTCCTCTCCGACGCCATCAAAGGAAACTTCCAGCTCAATCTCCTCCGCTGGGTCGGCGCCAACACCGATCCCGACATCTTCGAATTTGTCTTCTCCTCGAAACGCTTTCCTCCCGACGGCGCCAACCGCGGACACTACCGCAACCCGCGCATCGACGCGCTAACCGACCAAATTCGCGTGGAAATGAATCCCGAAAAAAGAAAAGCCCTCTGCAGCGAAGCCCAAAAAATCCTGGCCGTCGATCTCCCCTATCTCCCCCTCTGGTTCACCGACGCCGTCTCCGTCCACCGCCGCTCCCTCGGCGACCTGCCACTCTCCCCCACCGGCGACTTCGACTTCCTCGCCACCCTTCCAGCCCCCAACTCGACCCGCTAGCGCTTCTTTGTAGCGCCAGCATCCTGCTGGCGGGTTTCGCTAAAGCCCACTACCCTTATAGCGGTAGATCAAACTTCGTTGCGCTCAGCGGCATGCGACGGCCTGTTATGTTGAAAAAACTCGGCTTATATGTCAGCAAGGGTGTCACTCTCGCCGGTACCCTGCTTTGGTTCTTTTTTCCGCTTCGCCAGCGTTCCGGCTGGGTCTGGTTTTTCGGCTTGACCGCGTTGATAGGTCTTTCATTTCTTGCATGGAAGCGGCTGGAAACCGGCGATAACCGTGGCTGGAGCCAGGAAACACCCCGCACGAAATCTTAACTACGTGAAATAGAAAGCTGCAGCTTGGAGTGCGGCGGCTTGCCGCCGCAGTGTTCTAACCCAGCGCTCGCTCAATCTCCGCCACGGGAATCGCCCCCTCCCGCACAATCTTCCAATCCTCTCCATGCAGCTCCACGATCGTCGAAGGCAGCGTCATTCCCGTTTCCCCCGCGTCCAGCACCAGCGGAAGCCGCTCGCCCAGTTGCTTCATCACCTGCTGCGCGCTCGAACACGGCGGAAATCCCGATATATTCGCGCTCGTCCCCGTAATCGGCCCGTCAAACTCCGCGATCAACTGCTCCACTACGGCGCTCTTCGGCCAGCGCAGCGCCACTTTCCCCGTGTTGGCCGTCACCTTTAGTGGCACGCGGTTCGACGCCTCCATCACCAGCGTTAGCCCGCCCGGCCAGAACGCCTCCGCCAATTTCAGAAAACTTTTCGGCGGATGCTCCATCCCCAAGCGCAAGTGGTCTCGCTCCCCGATCAACAGCAATGCCTGCTCCACGGAATTCACCAAGATCGGCAGCGCCCGCGTTTCCGGACGCCCCTTCACGCGGTAAATTTCGTCCACCGCCGCGAGATTAAAAGGATCCGCAGCCAGTCCGTACAAAGTATCCGTGGGAATTCCGATGACACAGCCCCGCGCAAGAAAATGCGCCGCATAGCGCACCAAATCCAGCTCCGGGGATTGCGCATTCACGCGCAACAGTTCTGCCGGCAATTTTTTGGCCTTCGGCGAAGTCGTAATCCCGTCCTCCAGCGCTCGCCCGCGCCCCCGCTCATTCCGGCGACGCTACCACACGCCCGCACGGGGCGCAATAAAAGCTTACGGTTCCTAAGGCTTGTCCCTGGTGTTAGCCTCTGAGACAAGAAATTTGCTACGCTCCCTTGTGATGGCTACGCCCGGAAAATCCGCTCGTAACACTCGCTCCGCCGATGAACCGGCGCTCCTCACCAGCCGCGACAATCGCTGGCTTAAGGAATTTCGCATAGCCCTTCGCGGCGGCTTGCCCACGGAGTCCGGTGCAGTAGGCGTCGAAGGCGTCCGCCTGGTCGAGGAAGCACTCCGCTCCGGCTGCCCCATCCAAGCCGTGCTCTTCAGCGAATCCGGAGATCGCCATCGCGAGCGCCTCGCTCCCTTCATCCACCGCCCAGAAATCGCCTTCCCCGTCCTCCGCACCACCGATCGCCTCTTTGAAGGCCTCGCCGACACTGAGCATCCACAAGGCGTCGCTGCTCTAGTTCAGCCGCGCGTCACCACATTCGACGACCTCGTCCGCACGCCAGACGGTGCATGCTCGCCTCTGCTTGTCGTTCTTGCCGGCGTCCAAGACCCCGGCAACGTTTGCACCATCCTGCGCACCGCCGCCGCCTTCGGTGCCACCGGTGCAGCCACTGCCGCTTCCGGAATCAGCGGCACCGCCAGCCCTTTCTCCCCGAAAGCTCTGCGCGCCTCCGCCGGTGCAGCTCTGCATCTTCCCATCCTCGCGGGAATGTCTCTCTCCATCCTTCTCGCTCAACTCAAGATCACCGGTATCCGCACACTCGCATCCAGCGCGCACGAACCTCATGCAGGAGACCCGCCCCGATCCGATCTCGACCAGCCGCTCCTCGCCCCCTGGGAAGTTGATTGGTGTCAACCTGTAGCACTCCTCGTCGGGAACGAAGGCGCGGGCCTCCCCGAAGAAGTCGAGCAAAGCGCCGACGCGCGCATCCGCATCCCCATGGCCAGCGGCATCGAATCGCTCAACGCCGCCGCTGCCGCTGCCGTCCTCTTCTACGAAGCCGCGCGCCAAAGAAACTCCAGCAGCGCCAAAGACATCCAATCTCCGGTAGCCTCTCAGTCATTCAAACTAACGTGAGCCTCTTCTCCAAACTCCCGCATCCCGCCGAACCTGACATTCCCTCGGCCCACCAGCCTCTTGCCGAGCGCATGCGCCCCCGCACGCTCGATGAATTCATCGGCCAGGAAAAACTTCTCGGCCCCGGCAAACCCCTCCGCATCCAGATCGAAAACGACGACATCGGCTCCATGCTCTTATGGGGCCCGCCGGGCTGTGGCAAGACCACCCTCGCGCGCCTCATCGCCCGCCTCACAAGCTCGGAGTTCATCTCCTTCAGCGCCGTCCTCACCGGCATCAAGGAAATCAAGGAAGTCATGGCCGCCGCCGAACACAAATCCCGCTCCGGCCATCGCACCATAGTCTTCGTCGATGAAGTCCACCGCTTCAATAAAGCTCAGCAGGATGCCTTCCTCCCTTACGTCGAAGCCGGCCACATCATCTTCATCGGCGCGACCACCGAGAATCCTTCCTTTGAAGTCATCTCACCGCTCCTCTCGCGCACCAAGGTTTACATCCTCGATGCGCTCCCCACTCCGCTCATCGCCGAACTTCTTCGCCGCGCTCTCCACGACAAAGAATGCGGTTTGGGTGTCGCGCGCTTCGCGGGCGTACATGAAAACGATCCGCTCGAAGCTTCCGACGACGTCCTCTTCCGCATCGCTTCCTTCGCCAACGGCGACGCCCGCTCCGCCTACAACACGCTCGAGCTCTGTGCGCGCAGTGCAAAACCGGACACTTCCGGCGCGCCACACATCACCTCCGAACTCCTCGCAGATGTCTTGCAAAGAAAACTTCTGCGCTACGACAAAGCTGGCGAAGAGCACTACAACCTTATTTCCGCGCTCCACAAATCCGTCCGCAATTCCGATCCCGACGCCGCCCTCTATTGGCTCGCCCGCATGCTCGAATCCGGAGAAGACCCCCTGTATCTCGCCCGCCGCATGGTGCGCATGGCCAGCGAAGACATTGGCCTCGCTGAGCCTGGCGCGCTCGCCGTCACGCTCGCCGCCAAGGACGCCTTCGACTTCCTCGGAGCGCCCGAAGGCTATCTCGCTCTCGCCCAAGCCGCCGTATATCTTTCCCTCGCGCCAAAATCAAATGCTCTGTACACCGGCTATGGGGCTGTCTCCGAAGACGTTCGCAAAACCGAAGCCGATCCCGTCCCCCTGCATCTCCGCAACGCCGTCACCGGCCTCATGAAACACGCCGGCTACGGCGAAGGCTACCAGTACGCCCACAATTCCGAGGAAAAAGTCACCGGCATGACCTGCCTCCCCGAAAATCTCGCCAACCGTGTCTACTACCAGCCTACCGACCAGGGCTTCGAGCAACGCCTCCGCCTGCGCCTCGAAGAAATTCGTAAAATCAAATCCCGCGTCGTGGCAAAATCTTGAGTGCATCCCATGAAACGAACCGCTAATTTCGCCGCTGCCGCCCAGCTCTCCCTGCCGCTCGCCGCGCAGCTGCTGTTCCGCAACCCCTATACTGGTTCTCAGCCGAAGCCATGACCTTTCCCCGTTTCCGCAAGCAGTCCTCTTGGCTCCGCCGATGTCTCCGCACCCTGCTATGTTTCGTCGTGGGCTTCTGCTCTTTCACTCCAGGGCGCGCTCAAACCATCAACCTCGAAAAACCTCTCCAGTCCATCAACGAAGACGTCACCGCCTTCGCCTTCTCCCCCGATGGCCGCATCGTCTACTCTGTCCGCCAGCTAGTGAAAACCAAAAAGTACGATTTCCAGCGCGACGATATCTGGCTCCAGGAATCCAATGGTAAGCGCCGCCGCCTCCTCCAGGGCGACAAGCTCGCATACAGCAACCCTCTCTTCAGCTATAGCGTCGAATCCTTCCACTGGGCGCCCGACGGCCATACCATCCTTGCCGAAATTTTCCTCGCCCTGGCCACCGGCGACAGCGGCAACACCACCGACAGCCGCATGGCTCTGCTCCTCGCGGACTCCGGCAAAACCATCAAGGTCGCCGACAGCAAAGACCTCTTCTTCGAAGCCACCGACCCTGGCTGGCTCTCCGACAACTCCACCGTCGCCTATCTATCCGAAGTCGTGAAGCCGCACGTGCTCTTCAGCATGTTCTCCCTCCGCTACGCGACGGGCCGCGCCCGCCCAGCCTTTGAAGGCCGCACCTTTCTCGATGCCGCCTGGCTTCCTCGCACCAACATCGGCATCGCCGTCGAACGCGGCCGCAACACGGACGGCCCGCCCCGCCTCCAGCGCCTCGATCTCGCCCTGGACACCGATCGGGAGCTTGCCACCCTCGACGGCTACACCGGCGGCCTCTCCCTTTCTCCCAGCGGAAAATTCGCCGCCTACTACATCGATAACGAAGTCCTCGAAGTCCGCGACCTCACTTCACCCAATCGTATCGCCCGTCTTCGTATCGGCCTCGGCGTCTTCCAATGGTTGCCCGGCGAAACGCGCCTCCTCCTCAAGCGCGCCATCGAAAAAAAATCCGGCGACCTCGTCTGGATCGACCTCCCGCCGCTCGCCGCCGTCACTCCTGGCAAGGAAATTCCCGTCCTCCAGCCCACCCCTGTTCCGCTTCTTCACAACCTCGCTTTCCGCGATTTCGCCATCTCTCCCGACGGCCGCTTCCTCGGCCTCGTCGCCCCCGGCAAGCACAACCTCCAAATCTTCCCCCTCCCCAGCCGCTAGACCACAGCAACACCCACTCCGTCAATTTTGTGGTTGCTTTGCACCATTCCATGCATTGCTATGATATTCTCAGCTTGGAAGTGGGGTTTCATGATGCCGGACCGAGAGAGTGTAATTGTTCAAGACCCCGATATCCGTAGCGGAGACCCGGTTTTTCGCGGTACCCGTGTGCCGTTTCAAACCCTATTGGACTACTTGAAGGGCGGGGAAACTCTGGACGAGTTCCTCAAGCAATTTCCCGGTGTTTCCCGCCAAGCCGCTATCGCCGCCCTTGAAGAAGCGAAGGCGCTCGTCCTTGCCCGCTTCGCAAAATGAAAATTCTTATCGACGAATGTCTTCCCGTCGACCTAAAACCACATTTTGCATCTTATGGCCACGATTGCCAGACCGTTCGGGAAGCCGGCTTCGGTAGCAAGAAAAACGGTGAGCTTCTAACTCTGGCGGA
>JAYVMO010000003.1:0-6101 GCA_043758915.1 Acidobacteriota bacterium
GCGCCTCGCGCAAAAGAAGCCGCTCTCGCCCTACTCGACCGGCTGCTGGCATGAATCACGAAACGGAGGAATGCCGAGGATCGTGAGCAGTCATGACAAATTTTCACGTCTCGCCGCTCTAAAACCCGCGCGGCCCGCACCGGCACGTCCGTTGGCACTACGCGCGCCGGATGAGGAAGATACCCTCGCGCGGCTCCTTGGCGCTGGAGTGGCGAAGAATCATTACGGCGATCACCTTGCCGTTCGCAATTGGTTCTCTACCCCGGAATTCTCCGAGCCGTCCCCCTTAGCGCTTGATCTTCTCTCACACACGCGCGACGAATCGCTCTCCCGCCGCACCCGCGCCGCACTCGGCGATCCGGCGAAGTGGCTCTTCCTCGACACGGAGACCACCGGCCTCGCCGGAGGCACGGGCACCTACGCTTTCCTCATCGGGCTGGCCTGGTGGGACGCTGGCGGCCTCCAGGTCGAACAATTTTTCATGCGTGACTTTGCCGACGAGCATTCCATCTTGCACGAACTCGCCGCGCGCGTCGCGGAGCGCCCCGTCCTTGTCACCTTCAACGGCAAGTCTTTCGATTGGCCGCTGCTGGAAAACCGCTACACGATGACGCGGGCCATCGCCGTTCCAAAACTAGCTGCGCATCTCGATCTGCTGCATCCCGCGCGTGCTCTGTGGAAGCTGCGTCTTGGCTCGGTGCGTCTCGTCGAGCTGGAACGTCATGTGCTCGACCCAGCGCGCGTCGGCTGGCGTCGTGAGGAAGACATCGCCTCTTCGCTCATTCCAGAGTATTTCTTCGACTATCTTCGCGGCGGTCCCGCCGAGCCGCTCGTGCGCGTTGCACGCCACAATCAAATGGATTTGCGCGGCCTCGCCGCACTTTTCGGCAAGATCAATGAACTCCTGGTGGCGCAAGAATCCGTTCCAAACGAAATCGATAGCCTGGATCTCTTCGGACTTTCGCGTTATCTTCAGCGTCGCGGCCATTCCGGCCGCGCGCAAATCGCCTGTGCCCAGGCGCTGGATCTCGGCCTTCCCTCCGAAATTCGTCCGCAAGCCAGCCGTGAACTGGCCATGTTGGCCAAGCGCCGCGGCGATCACCAGCAAGCAACCGCGCTCTGGCATGAACTCGCCGCCGATTCACGGGAGGCCATGCACGCCTGCGAGCAGTTGGCCATGCACTACGAGCGCCACGAAAAAAACCTTCCACGTGCCGCTGAATTTGCCGCTCTCGCCCTGGCCCAGCTTCGCTTGGCCAGTTCCCGCTCGCGAGATCCCTACGCCGCGGCCCGCAGTCAGCGTCTCGAAGAACGCATCCTGCGCCGCGTTGCGCGCCTGGAAAAGCGGCTCCGCACCTCGCGCGAGGTGACAAACGCTCCTCTACTCTCCCGCATCGAATACACTCCCGCTCCCATCGGCAAACGCCGCGCTACACAAACCTCTTGAATTGCTGGAATGGAATCACCGTTAAGGAATCGCGCCGAATGAAACGCGCTCTGCTCGTGAGTCTTACTGCGCCGCCGTCTTTGCCGGAGTCTGTGCAGGAGCACCCGGCGGCTCCGCCGCGGCCGGCCATCCCATGCCTTTGTTCAACGCGTCGAATACCGCGCGGCTTGTGCCTTCGGCGGTCACGCACTCCTTCCCAACACATCGCAGGAACACACCGCCATCAGGGGTATCGAACGAAAAAAAGTTGGGCCGCCGGAATAAATTGTCTCGCGCATCATGCTTCTTCACCAGTGCTTCCGAATACTGCTCAAAGAAACGTTCCGCCTGCTCTTCGTTCGCGAGTCGCAAGCGCGTGACCAGGACCAGGCGCTTGGTCTGTTTCTGCTCGTACAGCAGATAGCCGTCGCCGTCCCAGGCGGCCGACAGCGGCTTGGCTTTCTCGTCACCTAGAAACTGCTTCAGTATTTCCTTCCAGCCGAATTCACCCATGGAGTTCTCTTCGAGCTTCGTCCAGCCTGCCCCGAGGTCTTTATCGATCGCCGGTACGGTCACGGTGGCCGATACTTTACCGTCACGGTAAAGACCGGGGTGCAGGATTTGCTGGGTGGAAACGGGCGGC
The DNA here is from genome assembly GCA_043758915.1 of Acidobacteriota bacterium. GTDB lineage: Bacteria > Acidobacteriota > Terriglobia > Acidiferrales > UBA7541 > Acidiferrum. Next base: position 2,070 of record JAYVMO010000003.1, read on the forward strand.
TTGGCAAACACGCCCGGCAAACCACTCCATCCCGCTGGTTTCAGGATCGCAACGGAGAAGGTCAGTCCCCCAAAGTACGGAAAAACCAAAGCATCCTTGAGGAACGGCGGCGCCTTCTTCATCGCCGGCGAATCCCCCATGTCGCCCATCAGCATCGCTGGATCGATCTCCGGAAAGTCCCTGAGGGAGCGGCCGGACCCCTGCAAAATGTATTCGACCATGGCAGCCATCGCGCTGCCTTCCAGGACCGCTTCGCGCGCCAGTTCCGCGTCATCGTTGGGCCGCGCGGCCTTCACCCACTTCTCAATCTCGAAATGCTGGTCCTCCAGCGCGTGCGTCAGTTCGTGCGCCATCACCATCCGTTGATCTTCCAGCGGAATCCAATCGGCGATGTAGAACTCGTGCGCTTGCGGGTCGTAAAGCCCGGCGATCTGCTCGGTCAGAAGATCGATCATGAAGGCATCCAGGTCGAAGCCTTTCGGAATCAGCCCAAATGCTTCGGCGCTGCGCGCTCCCGCGTACCGCTCCCCAGGATTTTTTTCTTCGTCCATCTGCTTGATCACATAGGCGTGTATTTCCTCGCGCGATCGCAGCGTCTTCTTCAGGGGCGTGCGCAGCTTCAGGCCGGTGATCTCGCTCATCTGCCGCAGAACTTCATCCGCCGCCGCGGAAAATTCAGCATTCGTCGCTGCTCGCGAAGCCGCTCGAGGAGGCGCTGTCGAGGCTTGCTGCGCGCAAGCTGAACCAGCGCCCGTGAGAAAGGCCATTGCCAGCAATAGTCCAAGGAAGGAAATAGAATTGCGCACAGCGGTAGAAGCGGCCATAATCTTTGCAGAATACCAGATTCTGATTGGACCTGCCCGGCATCGGCATGACGCGTTTGGAGGAACCCGAGGGATGGTCAGGATGAGCGGGACCGCCGTTAATTGGAATCGCCTTTGTGGATGGTCTTGCCGATCAGCAATCTCTGCAAACCATCGATCAAGTCTCCACGCGTGAGGATTCCCACGATGGCGCCGTCATCCACCACCGGCAGACACCCGTACCGGGCTTGCTGCATGACGGCAATGGCACCCAGCAGCGGGGTGCTGGAAGTTACAGTCCTTGGTTCGCGGGTCATTACGCGCTCCACGGTGGTATCGGCGAACACCGCGTTGTAGCCCTCTTCGGTGATGGAAATCAGCCGCGACGGTGCGCATCGCTGGATGTCGCGGTCGGTCAGGAGTCCCACTAACCGGCCTTCCTCGACCACCAGCAAATGCCGGATCGCGCCGCTCCGTAACAGCAGTGCGGCATCGAGCAAGGGAGTAGACGGCTCGACAATCACCGCAGGGGCGGTCATCACATCTCGGACGAAATATTCTTGTTGAGGCAAGGCCAACCTCGGATGGAAGGGGATTCCCGCCCTGCTTAGATGCTTTCATGTCCGCTTGGGAGACGCAAGGCACTGCGAAATGCCCTTTGCCAGAACGGCAACCTCTGTGCGCCGCGAGGCTCTCAGTCGCGTCTTGGTACGATGTTCTGATTCCTTAACACACTGGTAATTCTGGTGTACCCTACTCTCTCAACGTCCACTCGCTACAGAGGAATACAAAATGGTCCCCGGCCTTCGTCTACGCCAGGTGCGCGAGCGCTTAGGATTGACGTATCGAGACGTTGAGCGATCCAGCTTGGAGCTGGCCGCCCGGCGTGCCCGGCCAGAGTTCATTCTCCATATCAGCCGCCTTGCGGACATCGAAAATCGCGGTGTCGTTCCCGGCCTCCACAAGCTCTACGCTCTCGCCGTGATCTATCACCTAAACCCTCTGGAAATCTTCCGCTGGTACGAGGTTCCCCTGGACGAGTTTTTTAGCGATGGGGCCACTTTCCCTGCTCCGCGCACTCATCTGGGCGCGCCTCCGGCCACTCTTAAGGTCCCCATGCGTTTTGATCCCGCCTTCGACCCTCAGCGCACGGAATTCCTCTCGCGCATGGTGGAGAGATGGGGCCATTTCGAAGGCGCAATGACCAACGGCAACGGACACCATCGCTATGGTTATATTGGGCTTTCAGATCGCCGCATGGTCCCGCTCCTGCGCCCTGGGAGCATCGTGATGGTGGATGTATCCGTGCGCCGCATAGAAGACGACGATTGGTCAAACGAATACGACCGCCCCATGTATTTCGTCGAGCTTCGCGACGGCTACCGCTGCGGCTGGTTTCATCGGGACGGGCCGCGCCTGGTCATGCAGCCACACCCGCTCTCCCGCTGTTTGCCGGAGTCCTGGCGCACGCCGGAAGAAGCCGAAGTGGTGGGCCGGGTGGTCGGGGTGGTTACACGCCTGAACGAACCTTGGAACCTTCTGCCTGGAGAATCTCCAGCAGGGCGCGGAGATTCGAGTAGAAAAGCTCCTTGAGATAGTCCGGCGACTTTTCCGGGACCAGAACACGGTAGGATTCCATGCGCTGCCAATGCCCCACGGTAGCGCGCAAGCCACCCTGCATGGCTTCCAAACACGCGCGCAGATCCTCTTCCTGTGCGCTCAATGGCATCTCCAGTATCCTCTCGAACACCTGCTCGTGGCACACCTCGAGGGCCTGCTGAATGGCTTCGCCGGGGTACAAGGCGGAGAGTCCCTCGTGTTCGTACCTGCCGCTCGATAAATCCCGTAGGGACGCGACATAGGTCAGCCGCGCGAAGTTGCCGGGAATCCCCGCCAGCGTCGTCTGCGTGAAATCCTCGATGATGCGCCGGTTTTGTTGGAGCTGTGTCAGCATCTTCATGTCCGGTCCTGTTCCGTTGACGGAACGTTTCCAACCTCGACTTCCTGCCCCTCAGACTTTGCTCCACTATGAGTTCAGGAGGCTTCATCCATGAAAAAAACCACGGTTCTCGCTGGACTTTCCCTTTTTGCTTTGCTGATCGTACTTCCTGTTACTTGCTCCGTCAAGCAAACTGCAAGTAATCCTGCAATGGACAATCCTGCACTTCGAGCCGATGGAATACCACTCCCGATTCCAACAGTCGACAGGCTTTCGACAACTCTACCTCTTCGCTCATAGCCGATGTCTCGCTACTCCTAGCTCCCATCCCGTTGGGTAACGGACCTCACGTCGCTCTTTCATGAGAGATCTCAAATGCTCTTTGGCTCTTGAATCATAACCAAAGTTCCAGTACTTGCCAGCTATAGCTGGGCGCATCGCTGCTATTGAGGGGCAAGTTATGTTCGTGATAGAATGCGCCCAGCAATGGTTGAACTAGCCAAATACCAGCAGTTTCTTTGCGCTCTGAACGTCGCCATGGAAATCGGACTTCTCGTTTCCATGGCTGCCCGGAAGCACTACCGCACGCATCCGGCATTCTTTTTCTACGTCTGCATGACTTTCTTGCAGGCGGTAGTTGCGTTCATCGTTTATTCCACTTGGGGCTTTTCTTCGTCCTTTACTCAGCGTTTCGCTTGGGCTACGCAAGGCATCGTGATCTGCGCCCGGGCCTTGGCCGTCGCGGAACTCTGTCGGCATCTCTTGGGGCAGTTCCGCGGCATCTGGGCGCTGGCTTGGCGCATCCTGCTCTTCTGTGGCGCGACTGTGGCACTATACTCTGCTCTAATAGCTGGCTGGCGGTGGGATCGGACAGTGCTGCAAATCGACCGCGGCCTCGAATTGTCGATTGTGTTTGTGATTGTCGCCCTCTTTCTTTTTGCGCGGTACTACGAAGTGGTTGCGGAGCCTGCGGTTCGGACTCTGGGCATAGGGTTTTTTCTGCTCTCGTCGTTCAATGTCGTCAACGACACCATCCTGCAACGCAGGCTCGCACAATACGGTGATTTCTGGTGGCTCCTTGGCCTTCTTGCGTTCCTCTCGAGCGTGTCTCTCTGGATCTCGGCCTTTCGCAAGCCCTTGCCCAGTTCTGAACCCCACCCCGCGCTTCTTCCGGGCGACATTTACCAAGCCTTGGTACCCGGGTTGAACGCGCGCTTGTGTCTGCTAAATGAGGATCTCGGCCAATTCTGGAATGTGAAGGAGCGGCGCTCTTGAATATGGTTTACTTGC
>JAYVMO010000004.1:0-3424 GCA_043758915.1 Acidobacteriota bacterium
CCGCACCACAATCAATTTGCCGCCGCTTAATACTTCTCCCGCGATCTCCGCTTTCTAATTCTCCTCTGCGCATGGATAATCGTCGGTTCACCTTCCGCCGAGAGAGGGCTGTCTCCATGGCCAACAGCAACAGCAAAAAAGGCGTCATCGGCATTCTTACTGGCGGCGGCGATGTTCCCGGCCTCAATCCCGCCATCCGTGGCGTCACCATCCGCGCCATTCACGAAGGCTATCAAGTCATCGGCATTCGCCACGGCTGGGCCGGTCTCGTGGACATGGTTCGCGAGAAGGACTACGACAACTCCGAAAATTTCCTGGTCCTTAGCGAGGAAATCGTAGATCGCACCGGCCGCACTGGCGGCACATTTCTGCATTCGTCCCGCACCAATCCCGGGCGCGTCGGCAAATCCAGCGTTCCGGGGCATCTCAAAGACCATCACCAAGCCGAGAAGAACGACCTCACTCCGGAAGTCTTGAAAAACCTCGCATGGCTGGGCATCGACGCGCTAATTCCCATTGGAGGCGACGACACTCTCAGTTACGGCGTGCGACTCCATAAGGAAGGTTTCAAAGTCATCGCCATTCCCAAGACCATGGACAATGATGTTCCCGGCACGGACTACTGCATCGGCTTCAGCACCTGCGTCACCCGCACGCTTCAGTTGGTCAATAGCCTGCGTACTTCCGCTGGTTCGCACGAGCGCTTCATGGTTCTCGAAGTGTTCGGCCGCTACGCCGGTTTCACCGCCATGCTTCCGACCATGGCCGGCGCCGCCAACCGCTGCGTCATCCCCGAATACAAATTCAATATCGAACGGCTCACCGAGCTGCTCTCGGAGGACCGGCGCAAGAATCCCAGCCGCTATTCCATCGTCCTGGTTTCCGAAGGCGCCACCTTCGAAGGCGGGGAAATGGTCTTCTCTCACGACACCACCGACGCCTACGGGCACAAAAAACTCGGTGGCATCGGCGATCTCGTTTCCGAAAAACTGCGTGAACTCTCCCCGAAATTTAACAACGGCAAAACCATTGACGTCGTCAACCAAAAGCTCGGCTACCTGGCGCGCTGCGGCGATCCCGACGTGATCGACTCCATCGCTCCCATGGCTTACGGCAATATCGCCCTGGACCTGCTGCTCAAGAACGTTCACGGCCGCCTTGTGGTACTCCAGAACGGCCGTTACGGCGACATCCCCATCGAAACCATCACCGCTAGCAAGAAAGTCGTCAACATCCAGGAGCACTACAACACCGATCGCCTGCGCCCGCAATTCTCCAGCTTTGAGAATAAACCGTTGCTCCTGGTGACCAGCGAACCCAGCTAGGCGGGCCTAGGGCCGGACGGCAATCTCCGTGGTGAGTTCGAGGTGTGCCGATGAATTCGAGCTGTGCCGATAAATGAGAAGACTCTTAGAAGGCCAGCCGAATTGTTCCAAACTGGACCGAAAACTCTGGTTTGTTCCACAGCGGTAAGCAAAGAGACTCACAGGGCGATTCCGGAATCTCGCAAACCTCTATTTTTCAATTAAGTAAGTGAATTGGCGGGCCGCGGAATGGTTATGTGCGTGCGACCAAGCTCGCGGGGGAATGTGTGTTTTCTCTTGGTGCTAGCCGTCAAAGATGCGTCTCTGGTGTGGCCCAGGGATTGGTACGCGCAGTGGCGGGGCTCAGCGCGATCTTCCTGCTGGTAACCCAGCCGGCGGCGGTACCTGGCCAGATCACCGCGCAACAGGAATACCGGGCCAAAGCGGCGTTTCTCTCGAACTTTCCCAGTTTCGTCGAATGGCCGGCGGGGGCCTTTTCGTCTCCGCAAGCGCCCCTGACGATCTGCGTATATGGCGTTTATGCATTTGGAATATCGCTCGCGGATAGCGCCGGTGGAAGAACCGCACATGGCAGGCGGATCGAAGTGAAATGGGTACATAAAGAAAACGAGTTGCGATCCTGCCACATTCTGTTTGTAAGCCGCTCGGAGGCAAAACATTACGGGACAGTGCTGCAAGCGATACAAGGGGCGAGTGTCCTGACGGTGGGAGAAACACCGGACTTTCTGGCTGCCGGCGGGACGGTCAGCCTGATGCTTCAACAAGAGTCGCTGCAGTTTGAGGTGAACCTGGATAGAGCGAACGAAGCTCATCTCAAGCTGAGCTCGAGGCTGCTGGCGCTGGCCCGGCGCGTGGTGAACAAAGCGGCGGAGGCGAAAAGTTAGCATGGCCGAGCCTCGCATTCGCGAGATCTTCCTGCGGCAGCGCCCCTTGCTGCTGACGATGCTGACGAGTGGCATCGGGGTGGCGCTGGCGTGCGCAGCATTCCTTGCCTACGACATGCACGTGCATCGCGAAAGCAAAGTGGAAGAGCTGCGCTCGACCGCGGACCTGATCGGGACAAATGCCACGGCGGCGCTGGCGTTTGACGATGCCATGGGTGGCACGAAGCTTCTGGAAGCGCTGAAAACGCGGCAGCACATTCGTGCGGGAGTTTTGTACCGCCCGGACGGGAGCTATTTCGCGTCGTACGTGCGCGCCGATCTGACCGGCAAGATGATTCTCCCGGTAAGAGGAGCAGCGGGCGCGGTATGGCAAAAAGACCGGCTCACGTTCACCTCGCCCATTGAAATGGATGAACGGACACTGGGGACACTCTATTTGGAGGCCGATCGGGGGGACTTGCAAGACCGGCTGAAGCAGTTTGAAGAATTGATGGTGCTGATTGCGGCGGTCAGTTTGCTGATCATCTATCTGCAGACGGCCGCGCTGCAGCGCGGCATTACCGGGCCGATACGGAAACTGGCAATTCTGGCGCGGTCCATCGCCGAAGAGAAGAACTATTCGCTGCGAGCGCCGCCGCTTTTGGGTTCGGAACTGCGGCATCTCAGCGCCGATTTCAATCACATGCTGGAAGAGATCGAACGGCGGGATGCGGCCCTGACGGAGGCGCGCGACACGCTGGAAAAACGCGTGGCGGAGCGCACCAAGGAACTAGAGCAGGAGAATCTAGAGCGGCGGCGGGCAGAGCAGACGCTGCGCGAAAGAAGCAGCTTCCTGGACACGCTGATTACGGGCAGTCCGGTGGCCATTTTAGTCTCGGGCAAGGACAACAAGATTCAATTGGCCAATCCTGCGTTTCAAACGCTATTTGGTTTTACGCGCGAAGAAATCCTGGGGAAAACGTTAGAGGATCTCTTTGCCACGGAAGAAGCGCGGGAAGAAATCAGGCTCTTTCGCCAGGAAATACGATCGCAGAAGAGCATTCAGAAGACGACGCAACGGCGTAGGAAAGATGGGCAGCTCGTGGACGTCGAAATACACGGAGTTCCTTTGGTCGTCGACGGGCAGGTGCAAGGCATTCTCGCGAACTATACGGACATCAGCCAGCGCCTAAAGGCGGAGCGAGCCATTCGAGAGAGCGAAGAGGTATTCCGCAG
>JAYVMO010000005.1:0-4939 GCA_043758915.1 Acidobacteriota bacterium
AACACGGCCACGGTTACCGCCACGACGGGTGATCCGAATCTCTCGAACAACACTTCGACTGCGATTTCCACGATTCAGTCGCCTACGGCAGTGCAGTTGGCCTCTTTCCAGGCGCTCGCGCGGCCCGAAGGAGGCGTCGTACTGGTCTGGCATACGCGGGAAGAAATCAGAAACCTCGGCTTCTATGTCTATCGCGAGGACGCTCAGGGTAAGCATCGCTTGAATCCATCTCTTATCGCCGGTGCCGCGCTCCTCCTTCGCGGCGGCCAGCCGCAGCACGGCGCCAAAACCTATCGGTGGCTCGATCCCGCGGGATCTTCGGAAGCTTCCTACTGGCTCGAGGATGTGGACTTGAACGGCACGCGCACGATGCATGGGCCAGTGCGGTTAGAGTCCACCACGGCATTGGCGCAACCCGAGCCGCAAACTGTCACCCAAGCTTCCAATTCGCCTCTCCTCACGCAGATGAACCGCTTGGCCGCGCAGTTCGCTTCGCAGCCGGAGCGCGTCGTCAGGACTCCTCGACCGAAGATTCCTGAACTCGGGCCAGGAGAGGTTCGCGTTTCGCTGGAAGAGATTCCGGCGGTGAAAATCTCCGTCCGCAGGGAAGGGTGGTATCGCGTCTCGCGTGCGCAACTCGTGGCTGCTGGCCTCGATCCCGATGCGGATGCGCGTTTCTTGCAGCTCTTTGCGGAAGGAATTGAGCAGCCCATGCTGGTTCTCGGCCAGCAAGCGGGACGGCTTGGCCCCAACGGCAGCATCGAATTCTACGGCACCGGCATCGACACGCCCTTTTCCGACACGCGTGTCTACTGGCTGGTGAAGGGATCACGGCCGGGCAAGCGCATCCTCCCAGCGCCTTCTGCGACTTCAGGCTCCTCGGATCCTCAAAGTTTCCTGTTCACCGTCATTCACGAGGACCGCACAACGTACTTCGCAACGCTTTTGAATGGCGAGGACAAGGATAATTTCTTTGGCGCGGCCGTTACTTCCCAGCCGGTGGATCAGGATCTAAACGTCGTCCACAGTGACGCGAACTCCGGTTTACCCGTCACGCTGGAGGTCACTCTGCAAGGCGCGACTGATGCCCAGGGTCACCGCGTATCCGTCGCGTTCAACGGGGCCTCTATTGGCGAGATGGAGTTCAGCAACCAGGCCAATGTAACCAACACCTTTCCGGTTAGCCCCAGCCAACTGCACGACGGGACCAACACCGTCACGCTCACCGCGCTCGAAGGCGACAACGACGTCAGCTTGGTGCAATCGATCGCGCTCCACTATCCGCACCTCTACATCGCGGATTCCGACTGGCTGCGCGCGATGGCCCCGGCGGGTGCGGCCCTTCATTTTTCCGGTTTCAGCAATCCGCAAATCCATGTCTTCGACGTGACGGATCCGCGCGCCATTTCGCAACTCAATGGTGCGGTGCGCCTCGAGGGCCAAAGTTACGGCATCACGCTCGCTCTGCATGGCTCCGGTCCCGCGGAACGCACCCTGCTCGCGTTTTCCGAGGATCAGGTCTCTTCGCCCGCCTCGCTGGCGCACCACCAGCCCACGAACCTTGCAGCTCACCATGAGGACGACGACCTCGATATCATTAGTCACCCCGATTTCGTCGCCAGTCTTGAGCCTTCCGCCAAGTTCCGCAAACCCTCGGACCTTGGAACTCGCCATGAGGATGGTGACCTCATTATCATTAGTCACCCCGATTTCGTCGCCAGTCTTGAGCCGCTCGTCAAACTTCGCCAGTCGCAGGGGCACCATGTTGCGCTGGTGACCATCGACCAGGTTTTTGATGCTTTCAACTTCGGCGAGCGCAGTCCCTTCGCCATTCGCGATTATCTGCAACGCGCGGCCACGCTCCGGCGCAAGAAGCCGCAGGCCCTTCTCCTCGTGGGAGGCGCTTCGATGGACCCGCGCGACTTTCTCGGCTTCGGCGACTCCGATCTTGTTCCCACGCGCATCATCGAAACCCAGGCGTTCAAGACCGCCTCCGACGATTGGTTCTCCGATTTTAAGCACACCGGCTTCGCCACCATTCCCACTGGCCGTCTCCCGGTTCGTACCCCGGCCGAAGCCGCGCTGGTGGTCTCCAAGATCGTGAATTACGAAAAAGGTTCCTTCGCCGGAGTTTGGAACCAGCAGGCGTTATTCATCGCCGACCAAAACATTGGTGTGAATTTCACCGCCGAAACCGCTGCCGCCGCCACTTCCTTGCCGGCTTCTCTGTCTGCGACCGAGATTCTCGCCGACGGCCAGGATCCCAATCTCGTCCGGCAGCAAATCCTAGCCGCTCTCAACAATGGCGCTCTGCTCGTCAACTACACCGGCCACGGCTCCGAGGAACAATGGTCCTTCTCCGACTTGCTCGATGACAACTCGGCGGCCAAGCTGACCAATGGTCAGCGCTTGCCGTTTTTCTTGCTCATGGATTGCCTCAACGGATTGTTTCATGACGTCTTTACGAAGAGCCTTGCGGAATCCCTGCTGCTCGCACCAAACGGCGGTGCCGTCGCCGTGTGGGCTTCTTCGGGATTCACGGATGCTGCGCCGCAGGCTTCCATGGACCAGGCGCTCTTGCAGGTTCTGAAATCCAACCCCGGTCTGCCCATCGGCAAAGCCGTTCTCCGGGCAAAATCAGGCGTCACCGACAAGGATGTTCGACGCTCGTGGATCCTTTTCGGCGACCCCACCATGCGCTTGCAATTTGCGAGCACACAAGAAACACAAGAAAAAAGTCCAACCACTAGACCACGTAACACTTCCGGGGGCTTGGTTCACTTCACCGGCAGTCCCGTGAAGCGGATTCCCGCGCCATGAACCTTGTAGCGCATGTTTAATCCAATCAGCAGCGCCGTGAGCGATTCCACGATTCGCGCATTTTCCAGTTTGCCGCCGTTCACGGCCCGCGCCCCGGGGATTTTTGCCGCCAATTCCGAAGCCACCTGCTTGGCTTTCTCATCGTCGCTGCAGATCAGAATGTCGCAATCCACGGGTTCATCGTTGGCCAGCAGTTCCGCGCCGAGATTCTGAAATCCCGCCGCAACGCTCACACCCGCGGGCAGAAGCTCCTTCGTTTGTTCCGCCGCGGAACCCTGCCAGACGCCCAGCATTCGCGTAGCTGCCCCACCGACCGTTGCTGCCAGCGGCACGGTTGTATCGATGACGATCGTCCCCGGTTTCCATACTGTTTTCATCTGCTTTAAAAGCGCCGCCTGCCCGGAGAAGGGAACTGTCAGCACCACAACGTCGCACTGCGCCGCGGTCGCGGCATTATCCGCGCCCTCAATTTGCGCCGCGCCGCCGATGCGTTCACGCAGTTGCTTCGCCGTCTCCGCGGCGCGTTGCGCGTCGCGCGAGCCAATCACGATATGCTCGCCGGCTCGCGCCCAGCGATAAGCGAGTCCACTTCCTTCGGGGCCTGTGCCTCCGAGTATTCCGATTTTGCGCGCCATGGATGGTTTGCTCCGTTGTTTGCTGTGCCTGCTCTTTCGAAACTTTTGTGCTCTGCGGAGCGGCCTCAGTTGGATTCAGTCAGAATACTTTGCACCATCCACGCGATGCAACGCAAAGGATTGTCGGTATTATCGCAGGCGATTATCGGAACAGAATTTTCCAGCTTTAAGGCCTGCGTTCTCGATATTGTCTGCTCTCCGCCTTGGCCTCTGCTAATATGTCGATTAGCCATCGCGTCCTTCAGTGGACGCTTGCATGGCCCCACTCCATCATGTCAAATCTCGATTCCAACAAGGCATCGCAACTTTTCGCTGCACCACTGCTCACGCTGCCCAGCCTCCCGGAGACCGCTAGTCCCAGAATCCGCGCCATCCTCGAAATGGTTCTGGATGGCGCGGAACTATCCTTCGAAGACGGCCTGCGACTCGCCACCGCCGAGCATGCCGATTTCCGCGCTCTCATCGCCGTTGCCGATAGACTGCGCCTCATGACCGCCGGCGATGTGGTCACCTACGTCGTCAATCGCAACATCAATTTTACGAACGTCTGCTTTGTTGGTTGCAGCTTCTGTGGTTTCGCGCGCGGTCCAGGAGCGCCCGACGCCTACTCCCATTCGGCCGATGACGTGGTTCGCAAAGCGCAGGAAGCTTGGGAACTCGGTGCGACCGAAGTTTGCATCCAGGGCGGACTGCCTCGCGACCTCGACGGTTTTTTCTATCGCGACATTCTCCGCGCTATAAAAAAAGCCATTCCCCGCATGCATGTCCATGCCTTTTCGCCCATGGAAATTGCCTATGGCGTCGAAAGAACCCGCATGCCGCTTCGCGATTATCTTCAAATGCTCAAGGACGAAGGCTTGGGCAGCATCCCGGGAACGGCTGCTGAGATTCTGGACGACCGCATCCGCGGGGCACTGAGCCCCAACAAGCTCCCGGTTTCCCGCTGGGTGGAGATCATCACCACCGCGCACGAGCTGGGCATTCCTTCCACGTCGACGATGATGTACGGCCACGTCGAAGAACCCGCGGACTGGGTCCGGCACATCCTCTTATTACGTTCCATCCAGAAGCGGACCGGCGGCTTCACCGAATTTGTCCCCCTGGGCTTCATCCATCAAAATACCCGGCTCTTTCGGCACGGCGGCGCCCGGCCGGGAGCCCGCTACGAAGACCATCTCCGCGTTCACGCGCTGGCTCGCGTCTTGCTCCACCGCTCCATCCGTAACATTCAGATCTCTTGGGTCAAGCTGGGCTTCCCAACTTCGCTCGCTTGTCTGGCCGCCGGTGCCAACGATTTCGGCGGCACGCTGATGGAAGAAAGCATTTCAAAAGCTGCCGGCGCTACCTTCGGTGAATTCGTCTCCCCCGAGGAATTTCGCTCCATGATCCATTCCATCGGCCGCGTCGCGGCGGAGCGCACCACCACCTATCGCCTCCGCAAGACCTTCGATAATCCTGCCTTCGAGTCCGTCGGGATTCCCGCC
>JAYVMO010000006.1:0-8127 GCA_043758915.1 Acidobacteriota bacterium
GGAGCGGCAAGGAATGCAAAGCGGCAAGTTGCGCGCTAGTTACCTGAGCCGCGGGGCAGGGGTTTGCACGCGAAAGCCGCGGTTGCTAGGCCTTCTTCAAGTACAGCGAATCGTAGAGCAGGCCGGCGAGGAAACCGCCGGCGAGCGGGCCGACCCAATAAACGCCGTGATTGGCCCAGTGGGTAGCGGCCACGGCCGGACCAAAGGCGCGCGCGGGATTGAGGGCGCCGCCAGTGAAGGGTCCGAGAACGATAACGCCCAGGGAGTAGATCAAGCCGATGCCGAAGCCAGCGATGGAACGAAAAGCGCCTTTCTCATCGACGGCGGTGGCAAAAACGACGAAGACGAGGAAAAAGGTCGCGATCGCTTCCAGGCTCATGCCTGCCCAGCGTGGGAAGTCGCGAGCCAAGTCGGGAGTGCCGAGGGCCACCGCGCGCCAAATTTCATCCGGGATGACGGCTTTGAGGAAGAACGCCGCGGCGGTGGCGCCTGCGAGCTGCGCGATCCAATAGGCCAGGGTATCGATGGTGTTGAGGCGCTTGGTGACCCAGAAGCCGATGGTCACCGCGGGATTGAAGTGCCCGCCGGAAATATGGCCGACCGCGGAAACCATGATGGCGATGGCCAGGCCGTGGGCGAGGGCGATGCCGAAGAGGCCGATGCCTCCCGGGGCGCCCTGCAAATAGTGGTCGGTGCAAGCGGCGCCCACGCCAAAGAAAACCAGAGCGAAGGTTCCGAGGAATTCGGCGATAAGCTTTTGCGACGTGTTGTACATCGAAGTTCCTCCGCGCGAGAAAAATAGAAGGAGATGGATTCGAACGGCTGCATTCTAGCTGGAATACGGCGCACAAGCAAAGGTGAGACGACAGACTAGGTGTGGAAGCCGTTGTTGAGGTGTTTGCGGCAGAACTCGCGGTTGCTCTCGATGCGGTCCTCGAGGAGGAGGGCGGTGAAGTGCAGGCAGGCGAGGCGTTCGCGGCGGAACCATTTGTTGAGGCAAGGTCCCGCCAAACGGCACAAAGCGTCGAACAGTTGGAGAGAGCGATAGTAGAGCCGCACCAGGCGGAGCACGAAGCGGGTGTGATAGCTGGCCGGCGGGACGATTCGAAGCAGCAGGCAGAGGCGGGTGTAGGCAGTTTGATGAGCCAGGACTTCATCCAACCCGGTCAGTGCGCGCACGTCCCTCGACACTTTTTTTTTAGATGCGGCAAAGAGGAACGCACGACCGTATCTCAGAGCGAAAAAGGCGATGACGGCGATAATGAGGAAAGCCGAGCAGAAAACGACGACGTACTTTACGTGCATTAAATGATCCCTTTCAGAGCGGTGGCGGGGATACGGACTTCTCCCGGGACATAGGCGAAGGCGTGGGACAGGGCCAGGGCAAACAAGGCACCCGTCGTTGGAGGGATGTAATACCACGGGGTGGCACGCGGAAAGAGATACTCCAAGCCATAGGCAAAAACGTTGACACTAAAGTAGACGCCAAAGGCCGAGACGATGAGAACCAGGCGGAGACGCGGGTCGCGGCGCTTCAGCAGGATGATCCACAGGACCATGGTGATGAGGGCGCCCACGAAGAAAAGCATTCCCGAAAATGTAATGACGAAGGGTGTGACCAAAAGTTGGTGTTTGCGTTCCAGAATGAAGCCGGAATAAAGGATAATCGCGCCGATCACAGCGACGGCAAAGAAGCGGACCCGCTTGGCGGTATTGGCATCGCGAAAAGCATGGAGATAGAGGCCGATGATGGCGACGAAATGCAGAAGTCTAAGGATTAGATCGCTCGAAAAGTAGTAGTAGTAGTATTGCGGGGAAGAGACGCTATATTTCTGGAGGACAAAAAAGCTCGCTACGTCACGAACCGCAAGGGCCAAAACGTAGAGGTTCAAACTCAGGTAGAGACGAAACTCCCGGTTGCGGGCGGAACACGCCAACACAAAAACTTGCCCAAACAGGGCGATGAGCCAAACCGCGTAATCGAACGGGCCAAGCACTCTTTTTCCTGGAGATGCTTGGCCCGGATCACTCTAGGCTATTCCGGAGTCGGCGCAAGCGGCCGTGGGACTGGGGTTCCACCGTCTGCCGACAACACGGGCGAGGACAGATTCGCCGGGTGCATGCTTTGCAGCATCTTCCGGCACGCCCCCGCGGCCGCCACCGCCAACAACGCCAGGATCGTCGCGCGCATCTTGTTGCTCATAAGAGCCTCCTGAGTTCCACCTCTGAGAGCATGACCGCAGAGCGGCCAATAGGGTGAAACAATAGGAAGATGCTAATGCGGCGGAGGCAGCGGCTATCCGTTGACCATTGCCATGAGTGTTCTATGAGCCAACATCTCCAGAAGCAAGATATGGAAACTATAAGCCGCTGTCAAGCGAAAGCAGGGCTGGTTTTAGGCGCACGGCCGATTTGAGAAAATCAACCGGCACGGCAAAAGACGCGCGTTCGTCTTTGCAGGGGCGCAATATTCCCTAGCGGGCGCTGGGGATAAAGCCGCGCGTTTACAAGCGAGAATGAAATTCGATGAAACCAGGTCTCCGACCGCGTGGTGACAGTGATCCGGTGGTGAGCTTGGATGATTGCCGCGTGATGAAAAAGGGCGCAGCAGTGCCGTGCTCCTACAAGAGTGGGCAGGGAATTGAGCGAGAAATGTGGTGATTGAAAAAACTCATTCATGCCGTGTGACACCTAGCGAGTGGCGGCGCCGACGGGGGCGTTCACCGGGGTGAGCCAGTTGTGGCGGTCCGGTTTCGTGCCGCTGGTGATGGCGAAGAACTCTTCCTGCAATTTGCGCGTGAGGGGTCCGGCCACGCCTTTGCCGACGGTGATATGGTCCACCGAGCGGATGGGAGTGACCTCGACGGCGGTGCCGACGAAGAAGACTTCATCGGCAATGTAAAGCATTTCGCGCGGGATGACTTGCTCCTTCACGGGAATGCGCAAGTCTTCGGCCAGCTTGACGATGGCATCGCGCGTAATGCCGGGAAGAATGCTGGTGGCCAGCGGCGGCGTGTAAAGAGTGCCGTCGTGAACGAGGAACACGTTCATGCCGGAGCCTTCGCTGACGTGACCATGAGTGTCGAGGGCGATGCCTTCGGCGTAACCGTTGAACGCGGCTTCCATGCGGATGAGCTGGGAATTCATGTAGTTGGCCGCGGCCTTGGACATGGCCGGCAAGGTGTTCGGGGCGATGCGCGTCCAGGAACTGACGCCGACGTCCACGCCCTTGGCCAGCGCTTCGGGACCGAGATAGGCGCCCCAAGTCCAGCAAGCCATGTAGATATCGATGGGAGAGCTGAGGGGATTCACGCCCACTTCACCGTAACCGCGAAGCACGATGGGCTTGACGTAGCAAGAATTCAGTTTGTTGAGGCGCACGAGTTCCGTGGCGGTATGGGAGAATTCATCGAGAGAGTAAGGAAGATCCATGCGGTAGATCTTCGCGGAGTTGATGAGCCGCTGCATGTGTTCGCGCAAACGGAAAATCGCGGGGCCTTGCTTGGTTTCGTAGCAGCGTATGCCCTCGAACACGGCCGAGCCGTAGCTGACGACGTGCGAGAGGACATGGAGCTTGGCGTCGTCCCAGTTGATCCATTTTCCGTTGTGCCAGATTTTCTCGGTGGCCTGAATTGGCATGATCGCTCCCTATGAAATCGTTCTCCGCTGGTACAGTTGCCCGAATTTGCAGAATACGGCACGCGGCAAAGGGCGTCAATGCACCGCACGTACCAGGAAGAGAAATGGCGCGGCCAATTTGGCGCGTATGGATGTTGCGCGACGCAAAAAATTCCAGGTCACTTTGGCGCATCGGGCGGGGGCGCGGACTTCGCCGGCGCAGTGAGAGAAGCAAAAGACGATCGCGCTTGCGCTGGAATATTGCCGTATTTGTTTTCCCAGAAACCGAGAAGCAGGAAGGGGATGGCGGTAGCAAGCACCAACAACTTGGCATTGCGCGGAACTTTGACTTCGGGCTCCCAGCGAAAAAGCTGCGTGGAAAGAAAAAAGGTGAGAATAGCCCAGCAGGCGAGAGAGCCGGTCTGTACGCCAAGGCGCCAGATGGGTACGGAATTGAAGATGGCGCTCTGCAGACCCTGAACTAGGTAAGTGGCAGGCAGAAACAAGGAAACTTTCTGGACGACTTTTGGCAAGAAGGCCAAGGGGAAGGTAGCCCCGGAGAGAAAGATCAGGGGGAGCCAAAGAAGCTGGTTGATGACTTGAGTCTCTTGCATGGTGTTGGTGACGCTGGCGACGACGAGGCCCAGGGAAGCGAAGGAAATGGTACCGATGCTGATGAGAAGGAAGGCGGCAAAAAGATCGCCGAAGCTGGTCACGTGAAAGATGTAGCGGGCGAACAAGAATTCGAGGAGCACGGTGGGAAACATGAGCACGTAATTGGCGACGATGCTGGAGGCCAGCATGTCGCTGGGGGTCACGGGAGTGACGTGGAAACGGCGCAGGATGCCTTGTTCGCGAAACATGACGAGAGCGGCGCTGAGTCCCCAGAAGCTGCCCATGACGGTGAGGGCGACGACCGGGCCCAGGTAGTACTTCACGTTACGGGGAATGCCCCTGCCGAAGACTCCCGCGTAAAGAAAGAAAAAGCCGAAGGGCATGACCACGGTAAAGAACAAAAACATTTTATTGCGCAGCGTGAGCTGAATGCGCATGCGTGTGAGCGTGGCGAAGTTTTTCAATCGCGCAACCTCCTGCCGGTCATTTCAATAAATACATCTTCGAGAGAAGGAGAAGCGATCTCCAGGCTGACGAGCTCATTGCCCTGGGCCTCGAGGTGCTTGACGAGGGCCACGATGGTTTGCGGCGGGCGGGCCGAGTGGATGACGTAGGCGCCGGCGACCTCGCGAGCGTCAGCCACGCCGTCCAGGCTCTTGAGCGCGCCGTCGGACTCCGGCTTCGAGAGTCGGACTTCGATGCGCGTGTTGTTGCCGGAGCGCTGCTTAAGCTCGCGAGGCGTGCCGAGAGCGATGACCTTGCCGTGGTCGACGATGGCCACGCGGTCGCACAGGCGTTCGGCTTCTTCGATGTAGTGGGTGGACATCACGATGGTTTTCTTCTCGCGCCGCAGCTCTTCGACGATGTCGTAAATCTCGCGGCGCACTTGCGGATCCAGGCCGGCAGTAGGCTCATCGAAGAAGAGAACTTTCGGGTCGTTGACCAGGGCCATGGCGAGGGCCAGGCGCTGCTTCTGGCCGCCGGAAAGCTGGCTGTAGAACGCGTTGCGCTTCTCTTCGAGGCCGAAGCGCTTGAGAAGCTCCTCGGGATCGCGGCGGCGCTTATAAAAGCTGGCAAAGAGGCGGAGCGCTTCCATGACGCGCAGTTTGTCGGGTAAAGAAGTGGATTGCAGCGCGGCGCCGATTTCGTGCTTCAATTCGCTGGCATGGATCCGCGGGTCGTAGCCGCAGACGGAAACCTTTCCGGAATCCGCGTTGCGCAAGCCTTCGAGAATTTCGATGGTGGTGGTTTTTCCGGCGCCGTTGGGTCCCAGAAGGCCAAAGACCTCGCCTTCCTCGACGGAAAAACTGAGGCCGCGGACGGCTTCGACGTCGCCGTAGCACTTGATGAGGTTTTCCACTTGCAGGATGGAATTGGTCATGGCTAGAGAGCGTATAGGATACCTCAGATGGGCTTGTAATTCGTAACAAGCAGCACACTGGCCCGGTTCAAATTCAATTCCTGAGTTTAGCGCGCGGACCTGAGGATTTGCGTTTCCGCTTGGATTTTTGCGGTGGTTTCCAGAGGTGACGCTTCAGGTCGATCCGTGACCCCAAAACTTTGACGCCTTCGCTTTCGAGAAGTTTTTTTTGCAGGGAAGCGTAAGGTTCGCGGATGAGAATTTTGCCGCCCGCGCCGAGCACGCGGTGCCACGGGATGCCTTTGCCGGAAGGAGAGGCGGCCATGGCGCGGCCGGCGGTGCGAGCGCCGCCGGGGAGGCGCAGAGCCTTAGCGAGCGCCCCATAGGTTAGAACCCTGCCGCGGGGAATTCGTTGCACCAAGCGGTAAACGGGATCCCAAGACATTTCGAAACAATCTCCAAACAGAGCACGTTCAAGGGCTGGCCGGAAAACGCGCGGCATATCGTAGGTGTGCCGGAGCGCAAGTACAAGAGAAAAATTGCCGCGCCGGGTTTAATAGAGCAGAGAGATTCTGGCGATGAGTTTAGAAGAGGCAGGGAATAACGCAAACGGGCCAAGGGTTATCAAAGATGAAGCGTAGATGGCGCGGATGGAGCAGAGGATGCGGGGAACGAAGGAAAGGGAGCGGAAAAGTGAAGAGGCATTCGAATGCCGGACGGGTATTTACAGAGGGTAACGGATTGGAAGCAACGCCTTGGAATGGTGCGCATGGTATCTTGACGGTTGTAGTGGAAGAAAAATACACTACGCTAGATGGCTCGAATTTGAGGTGAAGTCATGGCTTTTGTCCGCCGCAAGGGAAATACGTTCTACCTGGTGCACAACGTGCGCCGCGGAGAAAAAGTGCGGCAGATCCACCTTGCGCGTCTGGGAGAACGAGCGCGCATCACCGACGAGGTGGTTCGGGAAGTTTCGAAGAAACATCCGTTCGTGGAGCTCAACTGGCGAGCGCTGCGCGAACAACTGAACGCGCAACCGGATCTGGCGGACCCCAACTCTCCCGCCGTGCAGAAGATTGTTGCGACCTTGCGAGCGCTGCATCTCGATCTGGCGGGCCTTTACCCGCCAGTTCTGCGAATTTCTGAATCACCCGCGGTGGCCCAGGAGTTGCTTATTCAATTGCGGCTTCTGCAGTCGACCATTCAAGTCAAACTGGAGCAGTTTGACCGTACGCGCGGGCCATTCGGTGGAGCGTCTCAGCCTCGGCTGGGGCGTTAGGAGGCGGTCATGAGCGACTACATCCTCTCACTCGATCCCACCAAGCGCAGCACGAACACGCTTGATTTTCACAGGGCGCTGAGCGCCAAGATCGTCGGGCAGGTGGAAGGGGTGCAAGCCCTGGTGGACCTGTACCAGGTCTTCTGTGCGGGTTTGAACTCTCCGGGACGCCCGGTGGGGAATCTGCTGTTCCTGGGGCCGACGGGTTCGGGGAAGACCCGCCTGGTGGAAGCCGCTGCGGAGATTCTATTCGGCGATCCGCGTGCCATGATCAAAGTGGACTGCGCGGAGTTTCAGCACTCGCATGAAATTGCTAAATTGATTGGCTCGCCTCCGGGCTATCTGGGGCATCGCGAAACACATCCGCTGATCACCCAGGAAGAGCTGGAGAAGAGCCACCGGGATGACCTGAAGCTCAGCTTTCTTCTGTTCGATGAAATCGAAAAGGCCTCCGATGCACTGTGGCAATTGCTGCTGGGCATGCTGGATAAGGCCACTCTAACCTTGGGCGACAACCGGCGCGTGGACCTGTCGCAGACGGTGATATTTCTGACATCGAACTTGGGCGGGGGCGAAATCACGGAACTGATGCAGGGGGGAATGGGTTTCGTTCAGCCGACGGACAAGCCCACCGCCGGGCTGGAAGGAAAAATCGAACGGACCGCGATTGACGCGGCGCGGCGGAAGTTTTCGCCGGAGTTCATGAACCGGCTGGACAAGGTGGTGGTGTTCCATCCGCTGCATCGGGAACAGCTTGAGGAAGTGCTGGAGATCGAGCTGGGACACGTGCAACAACGGGTGCTGGAGACGGCCAAGGGGCAATTCCTATTTCGGGTGACCGAATCCGGACGTGATTTCCTGTTGCAGGAAGGAACCGATACGCGTTATGGCGCACGGCACTTGAAGCGGGCCATCGAGCGCCACGTGGTGTACCCGCTGGCGAACCTGCTGGCTACCGAACAAGTCCACCTGGGCGACTTGGTGTGCATCGACTGGAGCCGCGAGCACGATAAGCTCACTTTTGCTCGCGAGGGCGAAGGGGCGTTGGTGAAGACTGCGCCAGCGCGACCGGCTGGGATTGCGGCTCCCAATGAGGCCGAAGACGGCAGATCCATAGACGCACCCACGGAAGTGTTCGCGGAAGAGCGCAAATCGCGCGCGGCGCTGCCGCTGGCAACTCCTGTAGCCGCACCGCAGGGGCGCAAAAAGCAAGATCGCTGAAATCCTTCAAGAAGTACTTGAATGGTGCGGGGGG
>JAYVMO010000007.1:0-6916 GCA_043758915.1 Acidobacteriota bacterium
GAGCCCGAGCCGGCGGACTCCAAGCCCACGCTGGTCAAGACCGTCAAGCGCATGCTGGGCTTCGGCCAAGCGCCGCTGATCGTCAAGGGCCACGACGACCTGCTCGTCTTCCGCGCCAAGTGCTGCAATCCCATCCCCGGCGACGAAATCGTCGGTTACATCACGCGCGGCCGCGGGGTAGCCGTGCACACTCGCGCTTGTCCCAACGTGCAGAATCTTATGTATCAGACCGAGCGGCGCATTGCCGTCGAGTGGGGCGGCGCGGGTGCGGCTACCTTCCCGGTTCAGCTCGCGATTCGCTCCAAGGATCGCGCCGGCCTCCTCGCGGAGATTACCGCCATCATCAGCAGCGCCGGCTCGAACATCCGTTCGCTGGAGAGCCGCCCGGACCGCCAAAACGCGCGCATCGAAGCCAGTCTCGAAATTGCCGACCGCCGCCAGCTCGAGACCATTCTCGCGAACATCCGGAAAATCTCCGGCGTCTCCGGCGTCGAGCGCGTTTATCAGCTGTGAGCTTCGCGCGGCTTTTTCATTGCTAGAGCGCCCGTGCATAACTGTCCTTTCGCCCGGTATCGCCAACAGCACACTCCGCGGCCCCCTTCCTTGCAGCCGCTAGAATGGAATCATGTGGTTTCGACGATCACTTCTCGGCTCGTGCGTCCTGACAGGGTGTGTCCTTTTCTTCAGCGGTTGCCACAGCCATCCGCTGACGGATTATCGCCCTCTGGATCAGGCGGGCATGGATTCTTCGTACCTCGAAGAATTGAAAGCCTTAAACACCAGCGACGAGGAAATCGCCCAGGTCGTCAAGCTCAAGCACGCCAGGGTGAGCGATGACACGAGCGTTGCGCTGGTTTCCTCCGCTCATGCTCACCACCACATCTTCACCAGCGCGGATTCCGTCGCCAGTCTCACGGGCGCGGGGTTCTCTGATTCGCAAATCATGGAGATCGCCAACGCCGATAAGCTCGATCTCGTTAGCGAGGATGCCGTCATGCTGCGTTTGATAAGACTTTCCGATGCCACCGTGCAGTTGGTTCTCGATCGGCGGCTGCAGGGTCAGCCAGTTCTTTCGAGTGCGGAAATCGCCAAGCTGAAAAACACCGGCTTGACTGAAAGACAGATTGTGGAGCGCATCAACCAGGGCATGACTGACGCAGAGGCCGATAAAGAAATCTACGTTCGAGAAACGATTCGCAATCATTCGAATACGGGGTTCGTGCGCGCCCGCGGCCGCCGGCGCTGATGCAAGTCCGGACCATGGCGCTTCCGGCACCGACACGCCGCCCCTGACGTGCACCGCGCGGCCGTGACAATTTTCCACTTTCCCGCGCTTTTGCTTTCTGCGATTCCCCGTTACAATCAAGATGCTTTGGCAACTCGTTTGAAATTCAATTTCCCGCCGCACCTGCTGTTCGCCGGCGTAATCTTCTGGGCCGCGGGCTGCGTCGCGCCGCTTGGTCCGGGCTACACCATCGAAAAGCAGGAAATCCGCGTCCACTTCGTTTCTTCTCCGGAACCGCACATCCGCGTGGAAGCCGATTATCAGTTGCGAAATACCGGCACCAAGCCGCTCGTCCTGCTAAATGTGCGGTTGCCGGGAAGGCGTGGTTTTCATTTCGCCGAGCCGCGCGCCACGTGGGATGGCGCGGCGCTTTCCGAAGAAATCGCGCCGGCGAATCCACGGGATACGGAGTTGAAGTTTCCCCAGCCGTGGGTGGTTTCGTCCGCGCACACGCTGAAACTCTCGGCTGAGTTCCAGCCTGCTGCTGCGGAAGATTCCGGGCTGAGCTTCGCGCCCGACGCGTTCTTCCTGCCCTCGGAAGGATGGAGCCCGGAGTTGCTGCCAGCGCACGGATTTCTTGGGACCGGCGGCGGGCCTCCGAAAAAGTGGGAATTGCAAGTGCGCGTGCCGGAAGGATTCATGGTTCACACCAGCGGGAGCAAAGTAAAATTGTCGCGCGGCGGCGGAGCGCTCACGGTTCGCGCCGAGCAGGGGCCGCAGGATCGCTATCCGTTCGTCATTGCGGGACGCTACACGGAGGCGCGTATCGCTTCCGGTAAAAATAAAATTTATCTGTGGACGCGCACATCGCAGGAAGCCAGCGGCCTTAGGCAATCCCGCGACGCGCTGGTGCGCGCACTGCAAGGGTACGACGCCGCTTTTGGAAATCGCGGCAAGGATAGTCGCCCGTTTTGGATTGTGGAGTGTCCGCTGGCATCGCACTGCTTCACGCAGTTGCGGCCGGTGTACGCGAAACTCCTGCGAGGAGAGGATGAACCGGTCACCGCGGAACTGGCTTCGCTGGATAGCGTGATGGTGGATATGAGCGGAGGAACGCCGAAACTTGCGGCGGCCGCGGCGCCGTCGCTGGCGGCGAGTTGGCTGGGCTACGGGCAGAATCCCGAATTTTTCGAACAGGAGCCGCCGCTCTCTGCGTTGCCGGCGTTTGCGGCGGCGGTGGGACGCGAGGCGATGGATGGACCGGCCGTCCGTGTCGAGACGATTCACCGGCTTCTGGAGCGCATTCCACGAGATGCGGGAGCGGAGAAAAAGGACAGCGACGAAGTTGTGCGCGCGAAGAGCTTGCTGTTTTTCTTCGCGCTGCAGGACCGCTACGGCCGCGAAGTTTTTCGCAACGCGGTACGCACCATGCTCGATGCGCGGCGCGGACAGGGTTATGACCTGGACGATTTAATCGCGGCATTCAGCGATGAATCGCACCAGAACGTGGCGGAGTTTGTACGGTTGTGGATGAAACATGCGGGCGTGCCAGCCAAGTTTCGTGCGCGCTACGAGGATGCGTCCGCGGCAACGACTACTTTAATACCGGAGAAAACACCGTGAAGCAAATCGTACTGACTGACCGCGGGCCGAAACCCATCGGGCCGTATTCGCAGGCTGTCAAGGCGAACGGGTTTCTATTCGCCTCGGGCCAGGTTGCCATTGATCCAAAAACTAATGAGTTCCTCGGCGGTGACATTCGCCAGCAGACGGAACGCGCGATGGAAAATGTGAAGGGGATTCTCGAGGCGTCGGGTTCGAAGCTGAGCCATGTGGTGAAGACCACGGTATTTCTGAAGGACATGAACGATTTCGCGGCCATGAATGAAGTGTACGGGCGCTACTTTGTGCTAGCGCCGCCGGCGCGCTCGACGGTGCAGGTCGCGGGGCTGCCGAAAAACGCGCTGGTGGAAATCGAAGTCGTCGCAGCAATGTGAGCGCCTCGAGGAGCCGGGTGTCCGCACCGCGGCATTTTCTGACCTCTTGATTTCACCCGTTCCACGCGGTAAGGTTTCGACATTATGGCTGCGCCATCACCCGCCAAGATTGGCAGGAACGATCCTTGCCCCTGCGGAAGCGGCAAGAAGTATAAGCGGTGCTGTTTAGCGGAGCAGGCCGCGGCCTACAACCATTGGTCCCGGCAGCGAGAGGCGAGCGACAGACTGACCCGAGACATGATGAGTTTTGCCGCAAGCCGTTTTGGGGAAGAGATGTTTACCGCCTGGCAAGACTTCGAAATGACGGATTATCCAGCGCCCTTGGAGGATATCGAGGAGGAACGGCAGATATTCATGCCGTATTTCTTGTTCCATTGGGATCTGGAGAAGCCGCAGCGCGGAAAGAGTGACAGTGGGAACGCTGGTTTGGTCACGCGATCGTATCTACAGGAAAAGGGAGAGCAACTAACGGAGATGGACCGACAGTTTCTCGAACAGGCTGCCACGCAGCCGCTCAGCTTCCACGAGGTGGTTTGGAGCAAACCCGGAGAGCGCATGGAGATTCGAGACGTGCTAGTCGGCGGAGAGACCGAGGTGATCGAGCGAACGGCATCGCGGACAGTGCAACAAGGGGACATTCTTTATGGACAAGTATGGAATCTGACCGAGCATGCGATCCTCGGCTGCTTGGCGCCGCTGGGCATCCCGCCCGAATGGAAGGCCGAGGTCATCGGGTTGCGGAGAAGACTGCAAAAGAAAATCGCAAAGCAGAATCGGAACCTGAGCGCGGAAGATCTGGTCCGGTATGCAGAAGAGATTCGAGGAACTTATCTGGACATCCGGGATACCTTGCATGCGCCGCCGCGGTTTGCCAACACGGATGGTGATCCGCTGGTTTTCCACACACTTACGTTTCGTGTGGAGTCCACCGAAGCGGCATTCGAAGCCCTGGCCCCGCTGGCGTTGTGCCGGTCAAAGGAAGA
Source organism: Acidobacteriota bacterium (assembly GCA_043758915.1). Taxonomy (GTDB): domain Bacteria; phylum Acidobacteriota; class Terriglobia; order Acidiferrales; family UBA7541; genus Acidiferrum. Next base: position 4,206 of record JAYVMO010000007.1, read on the forward strand.
GATTCTGGAGGAGGCGCAATTCGACGAGGCGGGAAAGCTCCGGAGCGTGGAGTTTAGCTGGCTGAAAAAAGGGAACCGGAAAATGTCGACCTGGGAAAACACGATCCTGGGCAACATCAAGATAGCAGAGCATTCGCTGATCGCGGAAGTGAACTCCGAAAACCGCGCGAAGCGGGTTCGCACCGAAATTGAAAAGAGGCTCGGCACGGCCGCGGTCCACCAGAGCACCGAGGCGAAGTCGGCCGAGGAGATGCTTGCTGCATCGCCCAAGCGGAAGCAGAAGCAGGAGAAGATTGACGACGAATCCGTGGAGGAGATGCTTCGCGATCCAGAGTTGAGAAAACAAATCCAGGAGAGAGTACAAAAACAAGTTGAGGCGTGGGCCCACGAGAAAGTGCCGGCCCTCGGGGGCCGCACGCCGATGCAAGCGATCAACGATCCGGAGGGCCGGGAAATCGTCGAGTCCTTGCTGGTGCAGTGGGAACGCCACGCGGAGGAGGGGTCGTACAATCAGGGCATTCTCCCGGACATAGGGGCACTTCGCAGAATCCTGAAACTGCCCGCTTCCTCCTCGTAGCCATTGCGAACGATCAGGTATGCGAAAGGGAAGCAGACCACTGACGGATGAGCTGAGCAAGAAAGCCAAGCGCGGATTTCGCGGCTATCCGATTGCGACGATCGCCTTCTACGGGCCAACCACGGAACTTGCCACGAAGGCCGTTCTCGCCATCTTTCGCGATGAGCGCAACATCGCCGACCCGCTGGAACGTTTGTTTTCCGAGGACATTGACGCACGCGCAAACCCCGAGATCGGTGAAAAGATCCTTGCCATGATCAAGCAGCACGCCGCAAAGTCAATTGTTGTAACCGACGGCATCATTGGCTGTCCTCATGAAGAAGGCGTTGACTACCCGGAAGGGAAATCCTGCCCGCAGTGCCCGTACTGGGCTGGCCGCGACCGCTTCTCCCAAGAGCGGATTCACTGATGGAGGAGAGGACGCGTTCGCCAGTGGAAGTGGTATGCCCGCCGAAGAACGCGCTGGTGGAAATCGAAGTCGTCGCGCTGGTCTGACTTGAGGAAGGCTTCCGGGGCTGAAAAGGTTTTGGGGAACCATACAGTGGAGTTTTAGCCGATGCATTCCGGGACGCGCGACCAGGTGTGGAACGAGAGGCAGAGGATAGGCGAGGAAGCAGCGGATCTAAAGATCCGCCACTACAGGACGATGAAACAGCGTGCTGGGACAGATCCTCTGTGACTGGAAGAGAACACCGATGCCGAATCACCGACTTCGCGGGGCGTTGTTTTTTTGCTTGTGCGCTTTTGGTTTGTGCGCCACAAGCATTCGCGCGCAAGATAAATACTCGCGGTTGGAGGTGGGCGGATACGTTACGTCGATTCGCCCGCTGAACCAGAACAATCACCTGCGATTTACGCCGGGATTTGGCGCGAGTTTGGACGTCAATTTGAACCGCCGGCTGGCGTTCGAAACGCAGATCGATTTCTTCCCGCAATACCATCCTTCGCAACTTCAGAAGCAGTCCGGAACGACGTTTCAGGCGTTATTCGGAATACGCGGGAAAGCAATACAGTCGAAGCACTTCGCGGTTTATGGGCTGCTGCGGCCCGGCATTCTTCATTTCGATGGCCTATTTGTGGAGACGGACTCCACACCGCCGGCTGTACTCCAGAAGACGCCTGGCAATTATTTCGTTCTCAACCTGGGCGGAGGCGTTGAGTACAACCTGGCGCGGCGCTGGATTGCGCGGTTTGAAATCAGCGGCAATCCCTACCGTATTGGGAACTCGACAAGGAGCGTGCAAGGCAGCAGCCTGTTTCAGCCTGGGCTGATCAATGACGCTTTGAGAATCAGCGTGGGCGTGGGTTACCGGCTCGGCGCACTGCACGAACTCGCCGCCGAAAATCCAGTATCCGGCCGCTTTGCATTTGGACCGCAATTCACAGCCATGAGCATTCATCGGAAGGGGCTCTCGGATGGGGTGCGGACGGAGCCGGGCATCGGCGCTTTTGTTTCCTACCAGCTTTACCGGTTTCTCTTCGCCGATTCCGCTGTGACCTTTTTTCCGCGAGACACGCGTAGTTCAGACGTCCACGATGGCGGGCGAATCCTGCAGGGAGTTTTCGGCGCGAAGGTGGGGATTCGCCACGATCGCTTCGGCATTTTCGGCAAAGTGCGCCCGGGCTTTAATTCCTACTCGCGAGCGTTGACGGGCACGTCGCAGCCGCTGGGGAGTTCCGGGAATACGTTCGATCGTTCCACGAATTTCGTTTTGAATTTAGGCGGCGTGGTGGAAATTTATCCGACGAAACGATCGGTGCTGCGGTTCGATGCGGGAGACACGCACATCTATTTTGCCAGCAAACCGCTGGCGCTGCCTACGGGAACGGTTGCTGTTCCGGGCGGGGCGCTGGAGCACTCAATTGAACTGACGGTGGGTTACGGCTGGCGGTTTTGAGCAAGGGAGTGCGGGTCAAGACCCACCCCTACAGCAAAAAAAGTACTAATCGGGGCATGAAATAGTGAACGTTATACAGGATTGGCGCATCTAACGAGGCATGCGTGCAAACCAGTATGATGCTCGGATGCTTTCCCCGCAGGCGAAAGAAGTTTTGCGGCGTCGCGTGGTGCACGCGGTCGTCGAGCAGGGTATGCGACCGGCCCAGGCGGTGCGCGTTTTCCGCGTCTCGCGCA
>JAYVMO010000008.1:0-16074 GCA_043758915.1 Acidobacteriota bacterium
TTTTTTTCCGATGCTTGAACAGCCGCAGGTTCGCAAGGGCGAAACTATTTTCTTGCACATCGACCCCAATATGGTGGCGGGCGAGGCGGAGTGGGATTACCGAGTGCATGTTGGATCCGCGGAAGAGGGGAAACGAGCTTCTTCCGGCTAGTGTCGCAGCACACAAACAAACCGAATAAGTTTGAAGAGGCATGATCGTTCGAAGAAGAAAAGAAACTTAACACAGAGACACCTAGTACACGTAGTTGGATCTCCGACTGCGACTTATGGATTGGGCTGGTGGGACGGGATGCTGGACAAAGCCGGCAACGAACGTATGTTCGGAGTTTACGTCGAAGCGCTCCGGGATGCGCTGAACCCGATGAATTAGAGCCAACCGCCGGAGCTGTTGCGGCTGGTTTGCGAAGAGGCGCGCGGCTGTGCTACACATGCTGCATGCCTGATTTTGCCGCGCCTGTGGAACGACTTATCGATGCACTGAAGCACTTGCCGGGAATCGGACAGAAAACCGCTCAGCGGCTGGCGTTTTACCTGCTGCGCGCCGCGCCGGAAGATGCACTAGATTTGGCGGAGGCGATTCGCGACGCGAAGGAAAAAATCCGCACTTGCACGGTCTGCCACAACATCACGGACTCCGATCCATGCCTTTATTGCGTGGGACCGACTCGAAGCAAGAAAACGATTTGCGTGGTGGAAGAAGCGCACAACATCATGGCCATCGAGAAGACGCGCGCGTACCGCGGCATGTACCACGTGCTGGGCGGGTCGCTCTCGCCGCTCTCGGGCCGAGGACCGGAGCAATTACACATTAAGACGTTGATCGAGCGGCTAAAGGGCGGGACGGTCGAAGAGATTATTGTTGCGACGAACCCGACGGCGGAGGGCGAAGCCACGGCGGTGTATCTTTCGAAACTGCTGAAGCCTCTGGGAGTGCGGGTTTCGCGCATCGGCGTGGGGATTCCCGTGGGAGCGGACCTCGAATACGCCGACGAAGTGACGATGTTGAAGGCCATGGAAGGACGGCGCGACCTGTAGCTGGCCGGTGGCCGTCCGGCGGGACATGGACGTGAGAGGGTGCCGGGCTGAGGCCCGACGGTAAGAAAGCAACCAAGAAGAACTCCGGGAAAATGCAAATTCCACCGACAGCTAGTACGTATAGGACGCTCTAGCCAATTTCGAAATTTGGGTATAAAGTCGGGGCTCCGCGGTGGTAGTCCCCGCCGACCAAATGGCAGCCGCTGGGCGGCTGACAGGAGGTGCACTGTGCCGAATCTGGCGCGCTACATGGAGCAGTACGATCACCAGCACGAGTCTGCCTGGAACAAAATTTTCCATGGTCTTGGCATTCCCATGATTTTCGCGGGGATCATTTTCCTGATGCTCATGAAATGGATTTTGGGCGCGGGATTTTTCATGGGAGGCTGGGTGCTGCTCTTTCTGGGCCACCAGATCGAGGGCAATCATCCGGCTTTTTTTCAAGGAGCGGTGTATCTGCTGGTAGGGCCGATGTGGGTGGCCAAGGAAGTATGGATGTTCCTGACGGGGGCGCACCGTGAGCCGGCCTCAGTAGGAAAGAAAAGTACACAATCGTAAGCGGAGTGAGAAGAACACGCGAGAACTAGATCGGCGGCGACCTCCATGGAAGAATCGGGCAGCAACCTTGCCGGCGAAACAACGGAAATGTTGTCTAGAAGCATAGTACATCCGATGGAAGAACTGAGGAAGCGCAGGAGCACGCGGATCGTGCAGGCGGTTCCGCTGGTGGTGACGGGTGTGGATGCGCTCGGCCGGCCGTTTATGGAGCGAACCTCGACGCTGATTATTAATTGCCACGGGTGCCGCTATCAGTCGAAACATTACGTGCTGAAAAATATGTGGGTGACGCTGGAGGTTCCGCACCCGGAGGCGGGAAAGCCTCCGCGAAAAGTGCGTGGGCGCGTGGCGTGGATTCAGCGGCCGCGGACGGTGAGACAACTTTTTCAAGTAGCGCTGGAGCTGGAGTTGCCGGGCAACGTTTGGGGGATCGCGTTTCCGCCGGAAGACTGGTTTGCATTCACCGAGACGGCGGTGGCTCATGCTGGCGAGCGGGATGCAACGGAACTGGCGCAACAGTCTGGGGGCACGGAAATTCATCTGCCGCATGCGGAGCCGGAGCCCCCCGCCGCGATGGGGGCGGACAATCTGCGGGTATTCCCTTCTCCGGTGAGCGCGACGGATGCGTCCCTGCAACTGGCGAGGCAAGTGACGCGGCTGCTGAGCGACGCCAAGCAGCAGATCCAGACGGCGACGCACGAAGCGGCTGCGCAAGCGGTATCGGCGGAACGGCGCCTGGCGGCGGACGAGTGGGAGCAGAAATGCGCATCGGCACGGGAAGAGCTGGGGCGGGAAGTTTCGCAGGCAGTGGAGAAAATTCAGGCGGAGTCCGAATCGCGCAGCCGGGCTGCTTACAACGCAGCGGCCGAAGCGCTGCAAAGCGAGCTGCCACGCTGGCTGGCGCCGCAGATGGAACATCTCACGCGCGAACTGACGCGGGAGCTTTCGAATCACGGGACGGCGCAACGCAGCGAGCATGCCCAGCAATTGGCCAGCGCGACGGAATTGCTGCGAGCCCTGTGTCAACAGGCGGAAGAAGCCGCGGCGAGTCTTCGCGCACAGGCGCAGCAAGCGGAAACGCATGTTGCGGCGCGCGCCGAAGAGGCGCAGCGGGCCGTTGAAGAAGCGGCGCGGCAACGAGAAGCAACCGCGGGAGCGCAGCGGGATGCGCTGAACGTTGCGGCGGGAGAGATGCAGCAGCAGGTGGCGTCTACGCTCGCAGCGGCACAAGCATCGTGGCGGAGTCATTTATCCACGGAGATCGAGGCGGCGCAGGGGAGCTGGCAAGCGGCGATCGAGGGCGCGCTGGCGGCGGCACAAGAGCGGGCCACCGAAGGATTGAACGAACAGGCCCGCACGCTGCTGTCGCAAATACAGGAAGAAGCAGCGCGAAAGCGCGCTGCGCTGCGAGACGAAGCGGTTGCGGGAGCGCGTGAATCCGAAGAGCGGCTGACCGGGCTTCGCGAAGGGCTACAGACTCAGACGGAACGCATCGAAGCGGCGCTGGGACGCTCGAGTGAATCGATCGAGAAGCTGGAACATTTTTCGGCGCGAATCGAGACCTCGCAGCAGCAAGCGCTGGCGAGATTCCAGTCGCAGCTCGATGACGTGCTGAGCCTGCACCGCAACGAATCGCACCGGCGGTCCGAATCGCTCTTTGAAGAGATCAGTGCGCGGATTCGCGGGGCGTTCGAGGAATCCAGCCGGCAGGCGGCTGCCCATTTCGAACAGCAGATTGCAGCGCTGGTGGAGCCGCACGTGTCGGGGGCACAAGAGGCCATCCACCGGCTGGCGGGAGGGCGCTCGCTGCTGGACGCGGCGCTGACGCTGCAGCAGGACCGCATCCGCACGTCGGCGGACGAAGCCTTCGCGGAGTCGCTGGGGAGGTTCCGCGAGAATCTGGGGGGCGCGGAACAGCTACTGCACGAATCGTCGCAAGCGATTACGGGCCGTAACCTGGAAGAACTGGAAGGAAGAGCCGGTGAGGTGAAACAGCGGGCCATCGAAGATTTGGTGAAGTCGGCGGAGTGGTACGAAAAGAAGGCGCAGACCCAGATTCAAAGCCACGCGGAGAAGGCTGTCGAACAGGCCGGTACGCACTTGCGCGAGAAAGCGGGAGAAATTTCCAGCGTGTTTGCGAGTGAGCTGGATCATTCAAGCCGGAACTTCGTGGGGCATACGCAGACGCAGATGGAAGAAGTAGTGCGGGATTCCTTCGAACGCGCGCGAGCACTTTTCGCGGAAGCGGGGGAGACGACGGCGGCGGCCTTCACCGACGAGATTCAACGTACGGCGCGGCAGGAGCTGGATGGATTTGGAGAAGAGCTACGGAGATCGGCGGGCGAGATGAGGGCGCAGCTCGAAGCGGCGCGGGCCGAACACGCGCAGAAGGTGACCGCCGAGCAGGAGGAGTTTCTGCGGCGCTTCCACGCGGGGATGAGCGGTGCGATGGAAGCAGGCGTGGCGGATGCTTACCAGAAGGTGGAACGCGGGCTCGCGCCGGTGCTGGATTCGTGGAAATCGATGACCGACGCCCATCAGTCGGATTTGCGCAGCGTTTACACGCGGATCGGCGAACAATCTGCGGAAGAGCACAAGGACCGGCTGGAAAATGTTTCGAACCAATGGCTGCTGGCGACGGTGGCGTCGCTGGATCATCAGTCGAGGGACGTAGTCACGGGCATTGCGGCGGCTGCGGAAGAAAAATTGCGAGAGGCCTGCGTACAAGTGTTCGCGGAAATCGGCGAAACCCTGCAGGAGCGGTTAAGGGAGATTGCTTCCAGTTTTGCGCAGGCGGCGGAACCTCCGGCCCGTGCGCGGAGCGCGACTCCCGGAAGCTGAAATGCGTTCGCGTCCAGCAGCCTCGAGGTGAAATCCAACCCGTAGTTCCTGGCTTCCGGCCGATTCGCCACTGCCTTGCCAGCCCGGTATAATAAAGATGTTCATCCCCCTATGGCGAACCGTGCATACCTGCGCATTTGGACGCGCGATTTTTCCGAAGCGACCATGATTGCGGAATTCGCGAGATTCCTGGCCAGCGCACCTCTTTCGGCTTCGCGGAAAACCTTTACCGAATTGACGGTACAACCCATCGATGCGACCGAAACGCCCGTGGCGGCCTGGGATTTGCGGCCGCTGGCGTATGGCGCGGCGGAAGTGGCGGCGATCGCGATGCAAAACCTGAATACTGACTCCGCGTATATTGCCACGGCGAAGTGGAACCTCTGGGGACTCGACGTGGAGAACCTGAAGTGGAAGCACGCCCCGGAGCCCCTGGTGCTAACCTGCCACGGGTTGGACTACGACGGGGGAATTGCCACGAACGAAGGACAGCTCGTCGCCGACCTTGGATTCGAGCATTTCTTCACGGGACACGCTGGTTTGCTGGCGCCCGGTGCGGCAACAAACCCGTTTGATTCGTCGGACCATCCGGTGGAGCACACGTTTCGTCAGTGGATGGCGGCTGGCGGGAACCTGAAGGAATATCACGCCAAGACGCGAGAAAACATCCAACAATTGTTCCAGTGGGTGGAGGCCATCGAGCGTGCGTTACCGGTGGAGCGCAGCGAATTGTGGTCCGAAGGAGAGGAAAACTTTGAGGCGCGGCTGGATGCGATACTGGGGCAGCGGTAGCGCGGTGCTCCTAACCACGCTTTGTGCCTACCCACAAACTCTTCCCCCTTCACGAGTGAGCAAGAATGCAATACATCGTACAAACGAGTTAACGCTGGCTCGGCTGCGTCCCGGCCGCGATTTGATCTCGAAAGCACGTCAAATATGTTGGAAGACGGTGGAGCCGAAAGCCGGTGAAAACACGCTTACCTGGGCTAGTGGCTGTCAGGAGCAAGTAACGAATGTGGACATCGATCCCAGCGGAAAACTTCTGAGTGTCCGAATCGGCGACGTGCCGGAATATATTGAGTACGAGTGCGTTGGTACACCGAAAAATGTGTGGGTCACCGGGCACGGCCTTGCGATTGGCGATCCGGAAAGCAAGGTTTCGCGGCTGTACGGTCCACCTGACTCTCGGAGTCCTTCCACGAAGGGCAGGCAACAGTTAGAATTGCTGTATTACGCGTTCGACTGGGCGGGGCCGGACGTACCGCAGGTGATGGAAGCGCTCTGCACGCCGGAAAAGGCTGGGAAGCCGGGGCGGGTGGTGGAATTGACGCTGACGGCGCAAAGGCTCTGATGAAAAAATCACTGCAAAGCGGCGGGTGGGGTGCTAACGGGGAGGGTGATTCTCCGTCCTTTGGAGAGTGGCCCCGGCGAGCGCGGAAGTCTGCTGTTCGAAGAAATCCGTTGCGATGGCAGCGAGGAGTATTTGGCTGCGTGCTGCTCCTGGCCGGATGCGGGACGGAAAACTCCGCGCCAAGAGCCGCCAATGAGGGACAGGCAAAGCCCGCGGAACCCGCCATACCGGAAGAGACCCAAGCTGCCGCACAGGCGCTTCTAGGAAGAGAAGCGCAAGTACTGGCCTTCGGCGATCTGGCAAAAAACGGGACGCAGGAATTTCTTGCTGCGAATGTCGTTCCGAAAACGCCGGCGAACAACATCCCGGGGACCATCGTGACGCGCGCGGTAGTGGTGGAAAGCAAGGACGGCAAATGGACGGAAGTTTTTCGCTGCGATGAACACTTGAAAAATTCGAAGGGGTATCTGGGACTGACGCCGCTCGATCCGGTCACGGGCTGGCGGCTGCAGTACGAGCAGGATGCCGAGAAGGGCCTGCAGCTTTACTTGACGCCGCTGAAAGTGGGGGGCGACACACACGTGTTGCCGATCGGCGTGCGCTGGAACCCCGAGACAAAGAGGTATCAATCACTGGACCACAGTTACGAACATTTCCTGCTGGAATCACCGGCGCTCGATACAGCGAGATCCCGGCTGCGATGAGCACCGCGGCGACAACCATGAATTCCGGGGCCAAAGCGAAGAAGGCCCAGGAGACTTCGAGCTGGAAAAACCTGGCTGGCCTGCTGCCTCACCTGAAGCGTTACACGGGCAGCATCACGCTCGGACTGTTCACGCTCGGCTTGATGGGGATCGTACAGAACATTATTCCGCTGGCCTCGGGAATCATTATCGACATCCTCGCGGGAAGCCCCCGGCCTTTTGCACACGCGAGCCCGGGTCCGGCGGCAGCGTTGGGAGACGCATCGTGGCTTAGCCGGATGATTCCCTTCTATGCGCCCAGCAGCCGTCACGCGCTGGGGATTTACTGCCTGATCTTGCTTGTCGTCGTGTTAGTCAAAGGGGCGCTTTCCTTCTCGACGCGATGGATACTCATTGGAGTGTCGCGCGACATCGAATTTGATCTACGCGGCGATCTGCTGAAAAAGCTGCTGGTGCTCGATCCGGAGTTCTACGTTCGCAACCGCACGGGGGAGCTGATGTCCCGTGCGACCAACGATCTGAACGCGGTGCGCATGGTGCTGGGGCCGGGAATCATGTACACGGCCACCACCATCGTGACGATGCTGCTGGCGGTCGTCATCCTGCTGAATCTGTCGCCCACGCTCACGCTTTGGGTGCTCCTGCCGGTGCCGGTAGTCGCGGTCGTGGTGCGCCACTTTGGCAAAGTGATTCACGAGTTGTACGAAAAGATTCAGGCGTCGCTCGCAACGCTGTCGGCCAAAGTACAGGAAAATCTGGCCGGGGTGCGCGTCATTCGCGCTTACGCACAGGAAGAAGCAGAGATGCGGGGCTTTGACGAGCCGAACCGCGAATACGTGGCGCAAAACGTGAAGCTGATTCGCACCTGGAGCATGTTTATGCCGTCGCTCCAAGCGCTGATTGGCACAACATTCCTGATTGTGTTGTGGGCCGGCGGATTTCAGACCTTGCGGGGCCAGCTTTCGCTCGGCGGCCTGGTTTCCTTCTACACCTTCGTGAACATGTTGGTCTGGCCGATGATCGCGCTTGGATGGGTGACAAACATCTTTCAGCGTGGGGCGGCGTCGATGGGGCGGTTGAATTACATTCTGGCGGCGCAGCCGCAGATAGACGACCGCGAAGCTAAGATCCCGGCCGTAGCAAGGATCAGCGGAGAAATCGAATTCCGAAATCTGACCTTCCGGTATCCCACGACGCTTTCCGGGAATAGTTCCAATGGGCATGGAAATTCGAATGGTGGGGAGAAGCCGCCGGTGCTGCAGGACATCAACTTGCGAATTCCCGCAGGCTCGACGGTGGCGATCGTCGGGCCCACGGGGAGCGGAAAGACGACGTTGGCGTCGTTGGTGGCGCGGCTATGGGACGCGCCGCGCGGAGAAGTGCTGATCGACGGCCACGATATCCGGGAGTGGCCGCTGGAAACGCTGCGGCGAGCGATTGGATACGTTCCGCAGGACACTTATCTTTTCGGGGAAACGGTCGGCGGCAATATCGCGTTTGGCTTGACCAAATACGATGAGGAGCGCGTGCGCGAAGCGGCGGTGGTGGCGAGCCTGGAAGGAGACATCGGGGAGTTCCCGGAAAAGTTCGAAACCGTCGTGGGAGAACGCGGCATTACTCTTTCCGGCGGGCAGAAGCAGCGTACCGCGATTGCCCGCGCGATTGTCCGTGATCCGCGGATTATCATCCTGGATGATTCGCTGTCGGCCGTGGATACGCAAACGGAGGAGCGGATTCTGAATGGGCTGCGCGGGGTGATGCGCGGCCGGACGACGATACTGATTTCGCACCGCACCTCGACGGTGCGTGACGCAGACCAGATTGTGGTGTTGCGCGAAGGGCGCATCATCGAACGCGGCACGCATGACGATCTGCTGGCGCGCGACGGATATTACGCTGATCTCTACCGGAAACAATTGCTGGAAGAAGAGCTCGAGAGGGCATGAGCGAAGTCCACGAAGAAGAGGCGCTTGGCAAAGCATACGACGCGCACTTGATGCGGCGGCTGATGGAGTACATGCGGCCGTACAAGTGGAGGGTGATCTTTGCCCTGACGCTGACGCTGGCAGTGACGCCGTTGGAGTTGGCTCCGCCGAAGTTATTTCAGGTGGCCGTTGACCGGTATTTGGTTCCGGCAGGGCATCAAGTTTTGGGACTGGGAGAGGCGCGGCGTGGCGTGGTGCTGATCAGCCTGGTCTACCTGCTGGTGCTGATCTTCGATTTTCTCGCCCAGTACGTGCAGATCCGGATCATGCAGCGGGTCGGGCAGCAGACCATGTACGACATGCGCCGTGAAGTCTTCGGACACATGCAGCGGCTGTCGATGAGCTATTTCGACCGCAACCCGGTCGGCAGGCTGGTCACGCGCGTTACGACCGATGTGGACGCGCTGAACGATCTGTTCGCGGCCGGCGTCGTGACCATGATCAACGATTTCTTTCTCCTCGCCGTCATGGTCGGCGTGCTGCTGTACCTGAACTGGCGCCTGGCGCTGGCGGCGCTGGCGGTCCTGCCACTGATTCTGGTGGTTACTCTCGTGTTCCGAAAATACGTCCGGGATGCGAACCGGCAAATTCGGACGGCGATCGCGCGAATCAACGCTTTCCTTCAGGAATATATCTCCGGGATGAGCGTGGTGCAGATATTCAATCGCGAGCGCAAGGCCCAGGAGGAGTTCGAACGCCGCAACCGGGATAATATGATGGCGTGGCGCGACGCGATCCTGGCATTTGCGCTGTTTTATCCCGCGGTGGAAATCTTGAGCGTCTTTGCCATCGCCCTGATCTTCTGGGTGGGCGGCTTGCGGATATTTTCGAATGTTCTGACGCTGGGCGTGCTGGTGGCGTTCATGCAATATGCCCAGCGGTTTTTCCGGCCGATTCAGGACCTTAGCGAAAAATTCAACATTTTGCAGTCCGCGATGGCGGCATCGGAGCGCATTTTCAAGCTGCTGGATGAGCCGGTCACGGTCACGTCGGACCCCAACGCCGTGCCCTTGAACAAGCCGCGCGGCGAAATCGAATTTCGGAATGTGTGGTTCAGCTATCGTCATGCTACCGAACCCGCCGACGAGGATTGGGTGTTGCGCGATGTGTCGTTCCGAGTCGCGCCCGGGCAGACTATCGCGATCGTGGGACACACTGGCGCGGGCAAGACCACCTTGATTTCGCTGTTGTTGCGGTTTTACGACGTGCAGCGCGGGCAGATTTTGCTAGATGGAATCGATATTCGAATGATCGAATTGCAAGATCTGCGGCGGCAATTCGGCATCGTGTTGCAGGACCCGTTTCTTTTCAGCGGCACGATCGAATCGAACGTGCGACTCGGCACGCCGGGGATCAACCGCGCGACCGTGGAGCACGCGGTCGACGAGATCGGTCTGGGCGAGTTCGTCGACTCCCTCCCGGAAGGTGTAGCCACAGCCGTCAACGAACGTGGTTCGACGTTATCCGTGGGCCAGCGGCAGCTCATCAACTTTGCTCGCGCGCTGGCCCATAATCCTCACTTTTTGATCCTCGACGAAGCCACCTCGAGCGTAGATACAAAGACGGAGCTGCAGATTCGCGAAGCGCTCGACCGGCTGCTCAGCGGGAGGACCGCGCTAGTCATCGCGCATCGCCTGAGCACCATCCAGCATGCCGACCGCATCCTGGTTTTTCACAAAGGACGCCTGCGCGAGCAGGGCGCACACCAGGAGCTCCTGGCGCAGCGCGGCATTTACTACCGCTTGTACCAGCTGCAATACAAGGAACAGGAATTCGGTCTGCCGCTGGACGTCAACGGCTCCGCGCAACCTTCGCCGCTGCCGGCGAACGATTAAGCGAGCCGCCGCCGCATATGCCACCGATACCGCTTCTGCTCTCCGCCGGTGAAGCATCTGGGGATATGTACGCTGCGCGGTTGGCGATAGCGCTGAAGCAGCGGATGGATGTATCCATTTTTGGGATGGGCGGGCCGCAAATGCGCGCGGCGGGCGTGGATGTCATCACGGACTACTCGGAAGTTTCCGTGGTAGGCATCACGGAAATTCTGCGCCACCTCCCTTCCCTCGTGCGGGCCATGAGGCGGCTGGTTTCGGAAGCGGAGCGGCGCAAGCCGGCGTTTGCAATCCTCACCGATTTTCCGGGCTTTCATCTGCGGCTGGCGCGGAAGCTGCGGCCTCGCGGCGTTCGAAACATCTACTACATCTGCCCGCAATTCTGGGCATGGCGGCCGTGGCGGGTGCGCGTGGTGCGGCGGCGCTTTGCGCGGGCCCTGTGCATCTTTCCCTTTGAAGAGAAGTTTTACGGCGATGCAGGTGTTCCGGTTACGTTCATCGGACACCCGCTCGTCGGTGCGGTCAAGGCCACGAAAGACCGCGAGGGCTTCTGCCGCGAACACGGATTGGATCCGAATCAGCCGATCATTGCCATCCTGCCCGGGAGCAGGCCGGCGGAGTTGCGGCAGCACATGCCGGTGCTGCGCGAGGCGTGTTCGCTGATTCGGCGCGAGGTGCAGGCACAGTTCGTGCTGGCTGCGGTACCGGGAACCGTAGAGGCAGAGTTGCCCGCGGGCTGGCACGCGGATTTGCAGCTGCGGGTAGTGGAAGGCCAAACTTACGATGCGCTGGCTGCCGCGGATGCCGCCATCGTATCGAGTGGCACCGCAACAGTGGAAGCCGCGCTTCTGGACGCGCCGATGGTGGTCATTTACCGAGTTACGCCGCTGACGGCGTTGCTCGCGAAGCCGCTGGTGCGTACACCGTATTTCAGCATGGTCAATCTCATCGCGGGTCGGCGGGTGGTGCCTGAATTGATCCAGAATGACTTCACCGCCGCAAAAGTGAGCGGCGAAGTTCTTCGCCTGCTGCGCGATTCACGGGCTAGGGAGGAACTGCGCTCAGGTCTGGCCGACGTCCGTGAACGCCTCGGGCCGCCGGGAGCGGTGGAGCGTGCGGCGGACGCCATCGCCGCGCTGCTCCGAACGGCCTCTGGCAACGCGTAGCATGGTTTTTGTTATCCTAGATGAGGGTACCGATTGACGGGATTCGAGTTGCCAGTCCGTGAAAGGGGTCCGATGACCCTCCGCAAAAGAATTGCTGTTGTGATGCCGCTGGCTTTCGCCGTTATGCTCGTTTGTTCCTCCGCGCCACTGCGAGCGCAAACGGCCCGCCCACCCAGTTTCCTTGCCCAACGCTATGACGTCTCCGCAACTCTGGATACGATTGGACAATCCATCTCTGCGGTTGCCAAGGTCGACTTTCAAGCGGTGGAAGCTTCCGGAAATGTGCGTGTCGAGCTGCATCCGAACCTGGAAGTGAAGGAAGTGAAGACAGCCGACGGGAAGGCGCTGAGCTTCGAGCGGGATGCTCAGAATCCGATGATTGTCAGCGTGATGCTACCGGCGCCAGTGGCGGCCGGAGGCCGCTTAACGCTTACGTTTACGTATGCCGGGATTCTCGCGAACGAGGAAAATAGCCCCGTGCCAGGTGTGCGCGTTGCAACGATTAACAAAGAAAACGCCTACCTGCTTTTGCCGGCGCGCTGGTTCCCGCTGACGGGTTTTCCCTCGAATCGCTACACCGCGACGTTTCGCCTGAACGTGCCCGACACGTTTGCCGTGGCGGGAACGGGCAAGGCTTCTGCGCCAATGCCGATGCCCGGGAAAAGCGCAATCGAGGGCGGGCGGCTCCTTTACACATTCGAATGCAACACGGCCGCTCCGCACGGGACGTTTGTCGCCGGAAATTTGCAGCTTTCTCCCAAGCAGGCGGAGGGCATCAACGTCGCGGTGTACGCGCCACGGGCGGCTTCCGGCAATGCAGGGGATTTCGCCGGGGATGTTTCCCGTGCGGTGATCACTTTTTCAGACCTATTCGGCCCGCTTCCGGATTCCGACATGACCATCGCGCAGCTCCCGGATGGCACACTGCGCGATTTTGCCGCGCCTGGCCTGCTGCTGCTGAGCCAGCGCAATTGGAACCCCAAGATCAGCGACCGCACGATTGCGCGGCTGGTTGCTTCGCAGTGGTGGGGCAACCAGGTGCTGCCGGCGACGACTGGGGATGTATGGATCAGCGACGGCCTGGCGCGCTACTCCGAGGCGCTCTACGCGGAGCAGAATACCAGCAAAGAAGCGGGGCTGAAAGCTATCGATGAGTTCGCCGTGGGCGCGCTGATGTATGAGGACGCAGCACCCGTGGCCCAGGCGGCACGGTTAACGCCGTACTCGTCGGATTATCGTTCAGTGGTGATGAACAAGGGCGCGATGATCTTCCACATGTTGCGCGCACTGATGGGGGATGTGTCGTTCAAGGCTTTGCTGCGCGAATTCTATACGCGATATGCCGGCAAGAATGCGCGCAACGATGATTTCGTGAACATGGCGGAAACCCGGGCCGAGGCCTCGGCGAAACCGCCGGAACCGCCTCCGAATTTGCGCGGATTTTTCGCGCAGTGGCTGAACTCCACGGGAGTGCCGGAATTTTCGCTGGAATACGTGGTGTACCGCACGGCCAAGGGCTTCCGCGTCAACGGCAAGATCAAGCAGCCACTGGATACTTTTCAAATGCCGGTGGAGCTGCGCATCGACACCGAAGGCAATCCAGAGGTGAAGACCATCGATGTGGTGGGGACGGAAACGTCATTTAGCGAAGAAACGTTTGGGCGGCCCAAGCCGGGGGGAATCCGCGTCGATCCGAACAACTTGATCCTGAAGAGCAGTCCATCGCTGCGCGCGCGCGCGGCAATTGCCCGCGGCGAGGAACTCGCGGAGCAGGGGCGCTACTACGACGCGGTCGCGCAATATCAGCAGGCGCTCGCGATCCAGCCCAACCGGCCGCTGGCACACTTCCGCATGGGCGAGGCGTTTTTCTACCAGAAGAATTATCAGGCCGCGGCGAACGAGTTCCGCGAATCATTGCAGGCGGTTCCTGAACCGTGGGAGAAATGGACCGAGGTGTGGGGCCACATTTATCTTGGCAAGATTTTCGATTTGCTGGGGCAGCGCGAGCGGGCCGTCAATGAATACAGCAAAGCCAAACAGACCAACGACGATACGGGCGGGGCGCAGATGGTTGCGGATGGCCTCCTGAAAAAGGGGTACTCGGAAGGGGCAACCTCGGCGGCAGCTCCAGCGACGGGGACTACCCCTCCCGCTGCTGCGATTCCGCCGCCGGCCTCGGGTGATAGGCCCGTGCTGAAAAGGCCGAATCCTTCGCTCCTTCTGACGACGCAAGGGACCGCATTCTTCTAATCCCCGCGGCGCGGTACGCGGGCGATCACCACCATTTAGTTACACGCCTTTGAATGCAGCGGCTCCGATGCTGGGGTCTGCCTGGATTTGCTTCCACGCGCGCTCGAAGATTCCCTGTGCGACTTCGTCAAACAGTACGAAGTAGATGGTTTCCAGCGAAGTTTCTCCTTGCAGGTGTTGCACGGACGCGCGGAGCATGATCCCGGCGCATTCTTTCAGGGGAAATCCGGCAACACCTGTCCCGACCGCGGGGAATGCAATGGTCTTCAGACCGCGCTCGGCCGCCAGGCGCAGAGCATGAATCGTCGAACCGCGCAGGTTCTCGGCTGTCGTCTGCCTGCCGGCTTGCATGCTGGCGGCGTGAATCACGTAGCGCGCCTTCAATTTTCCCGCGCCGGTGATGGCCGCGAAGCCCACGGGGATGCTGCCAATGGCGTCGCACTCTTTCTGAATCGCCTCTCCGCCTTTTCGAGAGATCGCTCCGGCCACGCCCGCGCCAAGAATTAAATCGTTGTTCGCGGCATTCACGATGGCGTCGGTGTCCATCTCCGTCAAGTCGCCCTGTTGGATGACGATTCGTTCCTTGGGTGGCTTCATGGTTGACCTGCCAACGAGGGCATTCTTAATTCAGGCCTTGCTCTCGGAAGCCGGCCGTTGCGTGTAGTCGTAAACCCCGCGCGAGACGCCTTCGTCAAAAGCCTGCTTGATCCATGCGACGCCCTGATCGAGCCGATCCTGCGAGAGGTCTTCGAGTATGGTGCGATAGCCGCCGAAGGCCGCGGCGTACGCGATTTCCCTGCCCAAGGTTCCCGCGCCAATCACTGCAATGTTTTTCACGTCCATCCACTCGACTCCATCTTTAGAAATGTCAGCCAAATCACCGCCTATTACAGCAGCTTCTTATAAGCCTCTTCATCATAGCCAAGGATAATCTGCGAACCGAAAATCACGACGGGGCGGCGGATGAGATTCGGCTCTCGGACCATGAGCTTGATCGCCTCGGCCCGTGTAGGCGGATGGTCCTTCATTTTCCGGGTGCGGTAAAGTTCGTTGCGGGTGTTCAAGAATTTCCTGTAGTCGCGGTCGCCGATGAGTTCGTCGAGATCATTTTCGCTCAAACGCTCGGTATCCAGGTTTCGAAGTTCCAGCGCGGCACCGAGTTTTTCCAAGTAGGCTTTGGCTTTCCGGCAAGTGGTGCAAGTAGGTTTTTGGAGAAATTGAATTTTACCTTTTGACATTGGCAGTCCTTAGGCAAGCTGGGCACGGGGTGCCCGGCTCTTACACCGCGATTAGTATCGCGGAACGCTGGGGTCGACCTCCACGGACCAGCGCTCGATGCCGCCGGCGAGTGACTTGGCGTTCTCAACGCCCTGGAACCGCAACCACGTGGCGGCGTCCAGACTGCGCATGCCGTGGTGGCAGTAGCAGATGACCTGATCGGCATCCAGCAGCGCGTTCACATTTGCCGCCAGCGAACCAATAGGGATCAGCTTGGCGCCTTCGATGCGGCAAAGATCGAATTCCCGTGGCTCGCGAACGTCAACGAGCAATAGCTTGTCGCCGCGATCGAGACGCACCTTCGTTTCCGCTGGAGTGATTTCCAATTCTTCCATCTCATTTCCTTTCGAAGAAGCGGGCACACAAACATTTGGATGCGCACCAGTATCTCCCGGCTCCATAAAGCGAGAAGCCAGGTTGCATCTCGATGCCTCGCGCGGCTCAACGGCCTTGAAATTTCGGGTGGCGCTTCTCGAAGAAGGCAAGAATGCCTTCGCTGCAATCCTCCGAGAGGAAACACTTGAGCTGCTGCTGTACTTCCAGTTCCAAAGCCTTCACAAGCTCGTCCTTCTCGCGTCCGAACAGGGCTTGCTTCACGGCGCGAACCGTCAAGGGCGGCCCCTGAGCGATTTTCTGGGCCAGCGACTTCGCCTCACTTTCGAGTTGTGCCGCGGGCACCACGTGATTGACGATGCCCAGCCGCAGGGCGGTTTGCGCATCGATCATCTCGCCGGTGTAAAAAAGCTCCGCGGCTTTCGAAAGGCCGGCGAGCTGCGGCAGGAAGTAGGTGCCGCCGTAATCGGGGTAGAGGCCGACCTTGGCGAAATTCTGTCCGAAGGTGGCTTCCTCGCCGGCGATGCGAATATCCGCTGCAAGAGCGATGTTCATGCCCGCGCCGGCGGCGGCGCCGTTGACCACGGCGATGACCGGCTGAGGCATGGTGCGCATCTTGAGAACGATCTGCATTCCGGAGCGCAGGATGGGTTCCAGTTCTTCCGTTTTGCCGCTCTGGCGTCCCTTGCCGATGGCGCCGAGATCACCGCCAGCGCAAAAGGCGCGGCCTGCGCCGGTGAG
>JAYVMO010000009.1:0-9113 GCA_043758915.1 Acidobacteriota bacterium
GCGGCGCTGGCGATTGCGGACGAACTGCACAGCACGCAGAAAGACCGCGGAGACCGCGAAGAGTTGCTGCGCGAACAAGCGGAGCGTTGCCTGACACTCGTCGAGCGCGCGCTGAAGCAAACCGCATGAGTAGTTGAGATCCGAGCAAACAGTTGTAAGTAATTCTTCGGCCTTCCTCTTTCCTTCTTAACATCGTGCCGGTGTAAACGTTGAGATCCTTCGCGCATCCTTGTCGGATGCGCTCAGGATGACAGTCTCTGCGGCTTGGTGACATTGGCTTCAGTGGCGCGATTTTTTCATTGAGACCATTTTGTGGGAGTGCGGTCCCAGCGGTGGTTGCGGAGCTGGGCGTGGAGAGCGGCGGGAAGGGGGCCGCGGTCGCTGGCGGCGAGGTTGCTTTCGACGTGGCGGCGCTTGCGCATGCCGGGAATGGTGGTGGCGACATCAGCATGATTGAGGATGAAGCGTAGCGCTATTTCCGGCATGGTGCTGCCGGCTGGTACGAGGGGTTTGAGGGCATCGGCGCGGGCCACGCTTTGCTTGAGATTATCGGTGGCGAAATAGGTGTTGCGCCAGTCTGCCTGGGGCCATTTGCTATCGAGCGTGAGCGTGCCGGTAAGCGTGCCTTCATCGAAGGGCACGCGGGCGATGACAGACACATTTTTTTCGCGGCAAGCAGGAAATAGTTCGTCTTCGGGATTTTGGTCGAAGACGTTGTAGATGACCTGGACGGTATCGACGATGCCGGCGCGCACGGCGCGAATGCCGTTGGCGGGCTCCCAGCGATTGAGGCTGATGCCCACGGCACGAACCTTGCCGCTGCCGCGGAGTTTTTCAAAGGCGCGGGGCAGGCGCTCGTCGTCCAGCCAGGAGTCTTCCCACGTGTGAATCTGGATGAGGTCGAGAGTCTCGATGCCGAGGTTGGCAAGGCTTTTGTCGACGTACTCGAAGATGTAGTCCGGAGGATAGGAGTCGTCGAGAGTGTAGTCGGGGCGCGCGGGCCAGCGGCGGTTCTTGGGCGGAACTTTTGTGGCCACGTAAAGTTTTTTGTCGGGTCCGCCGCAGGCGGCGTTGCCTTGGTTGGCGCGCAGAACATTGCCGAGAAGTTCTTCGCTGTGGCCGTCGCCGTAGGCCCACGCGGTGTCAAAGAAATTGCAGCCGAGATCGACGGCGCGCTGCAGAGCGTCGAGCGATTCGGCGTCTTGCGAGCCGGTCCAGCCGGCCAAGCCCCACATGCCGTAGCCAATTTCGCTGACATTCCATCCGGTGCGGCCAAAGCGGCGGTAGTTCATGACATGCTCTCCTGGAATCGAGGGCACATTATACGGGGAAACGAAAAGGGTAGCTGGTTGACTGGCAGTGAGAGGCAAACGGGCCTGGAACAACGACTCGAGGGAGGGGAAGGCTGGAATGCGAGGCCGTCGTTGGCGGAGCCCCTCCCCCCCCCTTTTTTGAGCTAAGAGTGGCAAACAAAGGGGTTACAGGCGCGGAGTGTGTAAGAGTGGCAAATAAAGGACTTAGCGAATATTTGGATGATCTTGCGACCTGTTGGGAGAGGGCAGAGGGTACACCCCTCGGTGGCGATGGAAAGAGTGCGTATCGAATTGATTCCAAAGGAGTTGTGGAGCGTCCGTTGCGCCGAATATTGCGTAAGTGAAACATTCTAAAGAGTTTAAATGCAAAGCGATGGGTGCGAGAGGTCCGGTGGGGGAGAGGCGCAAAGGTAGGTGGTTCTAGCTGGAGATTCATGGACCATGATAGCACGGTATTTACTCTATGTCAATATACAAAAGTATATTATTCGAATACCTACTACGGATTGTGCGATGCGACTGATTCCGTGGGTATTATGGGATTCGAATGGAATGTGGAAATCAAAGATAGCACGCGCATACTGAAGGTCTTGCTTGTGTGAAGAGTGGGGCGGGGGTAGGATTTGGTGCGAGTTGGGAGTTCAAAGGAGACCGCGATGAAAAGAATGGGATTCGTGATGGGGATGGCGGTGTTGTTGGCGGCGGGTGGCGCGCGGGCTCAGCAAGCGGCACCGGCGGCGACGCAAAAGATGGAGGACATGAAGCCGGTGGCGAACCCGGTAAGCACCACGGTGAAGGGGCAGCTAGCGCGGTTTGGGAAAAACATGGTGGCGGCAGCGGAGGCGATGTCGGCGGAGAAATACGGGTTCAAGCCGACGCCGGAGATGAATACGTTCGGGCACCTGATAATGCACGCGGCGCTTTCGAACAATTTCCTTTGCTCGAAGATTTCGGGCGCGGCGGCGCCGGACGTAAAGCTGGCGGACACGGACGGGAAAGACAAGCTGGTGGCGGCGCTGAAGGCTTCGTTTGAATTTTGCACGACGGCACTAGCCAACGCAGACGACGCGCAGCTGGGAGAGCAGATTCCGCTTTTTGGAGGGAAGATGATGCCGCGGGCGGTGGCGTGGATCGGGCTGAGCGACGGGTGGAATGATCATTATGGGGCGCAGGCGATTTATTTGCGGTTGAACGGAATTTTGCCGCCGACGGCGCAGGCGAAGAAGCAGTAGCGGGGATTTCTCATCACGATTGCGCGTATAAGTTTGGGACTGGCGCGAATTGGGTGGCATTCCGAGGAGGCGAGGAAATCGAATCGGAAGGATTTCGCCCGCGCAATGCGACCGAAGAATGGATCAGTTGAGATCCTTTCCGGCAGGAGCCGGAATCTTTGATCGCTTCGCTCAGGATGACAGTGGCAGCGGGTGCGACATAAGGCCGGGTGCGAACAAAAGGAAAGAGGGATGCGCTGAAGCGCGCCCCTCCACGCCTGCAACCACGCGCCGCCTCGCGCACGCACACGCACATGACAGACAGCTCGCGCGGTGTCCAGTAAGTTCATTTCAGAAGCTCGGATTACGTTTTGTGGTGAAGTTTGGAGTGCGGGAGCTTGCTCCCGCCTTGGCTCGAACGTCCTTGCCGATGCGAATCAATAGCTTTCGCGCCGACGGATTTGTACTACCGAGAGGCGGCGGCAAGCCGCCGCACTCCAAGTGCCTCCATTTCGTGTCGGAGACTTCAGGAACAGCACAGTAGCCCGAACTTCTCACGAGATTTCGCGCCATTGGCCGTTAAGCCCAATGAATACTTTGCGTTACAAGCGAATTCGCGTCTATTCAAAAACTACACACTGTCGAAACTCCAAGAACGTCAGTCAGCGAAAGCCCGCATAAAATCGATGTGCACAGGCCACCGCGTCGTCTTGTGAGAAATCCGGGCTAGGGTCACACTTGAGGGCGGCAGCGTCAGACTTGGAGGACGTCGCCTTCGCGGGCGACCATTTCGTAGAGCACGGGAATGATGAAAAAGCCGAGCAAGAGGCGGGAGAGCAGGCCGGCGACGATGACGATGGCGAAGGGCTTTTGCGTGTCGGAGCCGACACCGGTGGAGAGGGCCGCCGGCAGGAGGCCGAGGCAGGCGACGAGGGCGGTCATCATGATGGGGCGGAGGCGCATGAGCGCGGCCTCGTGCGTGGCTTTGCGGATGTCCAGGCCCTCGAGGCGGAGCTTGTTGATGTAGCTCACGAGAATGACGGAGGTTTCAACGGAGACCCCCATGAGAGCGAGCAAGCCCAGGACGCTGGAGACGCTCAGGGGCGTGTGCGTTAGTTTGAGGGCGATGAGCGCGCCGACCGGCTCGGTCATGATGACTTCGAGGGCGATGATGACCGGGAACTTGAGGTTCCCGTAGAGCGCGAAGAGGATCATGAAGATCAGCAGAACGGCCAGCGGGCCGATGATGAGGAACTGCGCTTTGGCTTCAACAAGCTCGCTGTACTCGCCGCCCCAATCGAGACGATAGCCTTCCGGGAGCGTGACAGCTTTTTTGACGGCAGCCTGGCCGGCGTTGACGATGCCCTCGAGGTCGCGGCCTTCGGTGGAAAATTGAATACCGATGTAGCGGGAATTGTTTTCGCGATAGATGAAGGAAGCACCAGTGCTTTCCTTGATGGTGGCAAGCTCGGAGAGAGGAATCTGCTGGCCGGCGGGAGCGGGGACGAGAAGATCGCCGATGTCGCGGGCGCCGGAGCGGAACTGGGGCTCCATGCGCACAATAAGATCGAAGAGTTTTTCCCCCTGAACCACTTGAGTGGCGGCCTGGCCGCCAACGGCCGCTTGCACGACGGCTTCGACGTCGGCAACGTTGATGCCGTAGCGGGCGATTTTTTGACGGTCGGCAGCGATCAGCAGGCTGGGCTGGCCGAGCTCGCGAACGACAGTAAGCTCGGTAAAGCCGGGAGTTTTGTCGAGGACGCGCTTGATCTCGACGGCTTTTTTCTCGAGGACGTCGAGATTGGGGCCGAAGATTTTTACGGCCAGGGCGCTCTTGAGGCCGGTGAGCGATTCATCGACGGCATCTTCCGCGGGCTGCGTGTAATTGAAAATCACGCCAGGATAGGCATCCAGTTTTTTCTGGAGGTCGGCGATAAGCTCATCCTTCGAATGGATCTTGCCTGTTTTCCAGGCGGGGTCGTCATAGGGCTTCAGCCCGACGTAGAACTCATCATTGAAAAAGCCGATGTGGTCAGTGCCATCGTCGGGGCGGCCAAGCTCGGAGTCAACGATGGTGACTTGGGGATAGTTCAGGAGCAGGCCGCGCATTTGCGGGGAGAACTTGCTGGCCTCTTCGAAAGAGATGGTGTAGGGCATGGTGGCGCGAACCCAGAGGGCGCCTTCATCGAGATGCGGGAGGAATTCAACACCGATGAGGGGTAGGAGGAGCAAGACGCTGCAAAAGATAGCCACGGCAGCAAGCAGCGTCAGCTTGGGGTGACGAAGGCACCAGTCGAGGCGCTTGGCATAGAAGTTACGAATCCATTCAAAGACGGGGTTTGTTTTTTCGCGGACGCCCTTGGTGAACCAATACGAAGCAAGCACGGGAACGAGCGTGAGAGTGAGGATCAGCGCGCCGATGAGCGCAAAGGCCATGGTGTCGGCCATGGGATGGAAAAGTTTTCCCGCGGGGCCGGTGAGGGCGTAGATGGGGAGATAGCCGGCGATGATGACAGCGACGGAGTAAAAGATGGGACGATCGACGTCGTGCGCGGCGGCGACAATCACTTCCTTCAAGTTGTAGTCCTGGCCGTGGCGCTCGTTGAGTTCGCGGTAGATATTTTCGACCATGACGATGGTGCCGTCGATGATGATGCCGAAATCAATGGCGCCGATGGAGAGGAGGTTGGCGGCTTCGCCGGTGGCGTGAAGGAAGATGAAGGCGAAGAGGAGAGCGAGAGGAACCGTAAGCGCGGTGATGACGGCAGCGCGGAAGCTCACCAGGAAGAAGATCAGGACGATGAGCACGAGGACCATGCCGCGGAAAAGGTTCCATTCGACGGTGTCGGTGGTGACACGAACGAGGTCGCTGCGGTCGTAGAACGGGTGAACCTTAACGTCCGGCGGGAGAATTTTGGAATTCAGCTCTGCGGTCTTTTTCTCGACGCCTTTGAGGACGTTTTGCGTTTGCTCGCCGGTGCGCATGAGGATGATGCCCTCGACGGCGTCATCGTTTTTCATGAAACCGTACATGCCAAGACGCGGAGCATGGCCAATTTCGACGCGGCCAATGTCCTTGACGCGAATGGGGACACCATTGGCGCTGCCGACGACGACCTGGGCGATGTCTTCGGTGGTCTTGACGAGGCCGAGGCCACGGACGTAGTAAAACTGGCCGCCCTGCGAATAAAAGCCACCGCCGGTGTTGGCGTTGTTGGCGGTGAGGGCGTTGAGAATCTGCACGACGGGCAGGTGATAGTTGTTGAGACGAGCGGGATCGAGCAGCACCTGATACTGCATGACGGTCCCGCCGAAGCCGGAATCGTCGGCGACGCCGGGGACGCTGCGGTATTCGCGCTGAATGATCCAGTCTTCGAACGTTTTCAGTTCCTGGGGAGTGCGGTCGGGACTTTCGAGGACGTAGCGGTAAACGAGGCCGCTGGGGCTGAAGAGCGGGGCCATGCTGGGAACCACGCCGACGGGAAGAGTGGCGTCACTGATGCGCTGAAAAGCGACCTGGCGGGCAAAATAGGGATCGGTGCCCTCGTCAAAGGTTAGGATGATGTCGGAGAGGCCGTAGAGGGAGATGGAGCGCATCATCTTCATGTTGGGCGTGCCGTTCATGGCCAGTTCGAGCGGCAGGGTGGTGAGGCGCTCGACTTCTTCGGCGGCGTGGCCGGGCCACTGGGTGATGAACTCAACGCGGGGCGGGGAAAGGTCGGGATAAGCGTCCACGGGCATGCGCTGGAAAGAGATGGCGCCGGCGACGATGATGAGCACGGTGAGCATCAGCACCAGGAATCGCTGTCGCAGGGCGAATTGGACGATACGATGAATCATCGATAGAGCTTTCTGGTCTCCCGGAACCGCGGCTAGTGCTGCAAAGAATTCTTGAATTGCAGGAAGAGGCCGCCGTCGCCAACCACCCGCTCGTTTTCCTTCAAGCCATCGGTGATTTGCGTGCGGCCGTTGCGGCTATCGCCGAGCTTGACGAGGCGGCGCGCGAATTGGTTGGAGCCGGTCTGCACGTAGACGAAGGGCTGGTTTTCGGTGTCGCGCAGCACGGAAGCGTCGGGCACCGTTAGCGCATCGTTGATTGCGCCGGCTTGCACGCTGGCGTTCACGTACATGTCCTTTTTCAGCTTCTGTCCCGGATTGCCGGTGACGATGCGCGCCTGGAGCGTGCGGGTATTGGGATCGAGCGCGGGAGCGATGTAGGAAATTTTTCCGCGAAAGACTTCCGGGTAGGAATCGGTGGTGATCTCCACGGCGTCGCCTTCGTGAACGTAAGCCATTTCGCTCTGGTAGATGTTCACCAGGATCCATACGGTGCTCATGTCCGAGATGGTGAAAACCTGGGTCGCGCCAGCCTGTAGCAACTGTCCGGGGCCGACGAGACGCTCGACGACTTCGCCAGCGACGGGAGCGAGCACGGGAATCTGGGCCGTGGTCTTGGCGGGATTTTTCACCAGGGCTTCCGGATCGTGCAGACCGAGGACGCGCAGGGCATCTTCGGTGGATTGCAAATCCGCTTGAGACTGGGTGCGGTTGGACTCGGCCACCTGTAGATCGGACTCTGCGATGGCGCCGTGCGAGTAGAGATCTTGGGCGCGGGCATAAGTTTTCTTCGAAAGGAGAAACGCGTCGCGCGCCTTGATGTACGCGGAGCGGGCCAGCGAATAGTCCGGGCTGTTGACGGTGAGCAGCGGCTGGCCGGCGCGCACGGATTCGCCCGGGGCGACGAGAATTTCGTGGACCGGGCCGCCAATGGCGGCAAAAACCGGCGTGGTCTTGAAAGCGTTGTAAGCGACGGAGCCGGTCAAGCGCAGAACGCGCGGGAGTTTGAATTTTTCGACAGCGACGACTTGCACATGCGACATCTGTTCCTGCGGGACGGTGAAGAGGGCGGCGGTGTCGGATTTCGATTCGCCGGCGGAATAGGAAGTCATCTTGGATTCGGATTCGGCGGGGCTGGAGCCGCAGCCGGAGGCCGCGGCGAGCAGGAACGCGGTAGCGAACGCCGAGAGCAGAACTGAGGGAAGAGAGCTGAGTTTTTTCATGGCAGGTTCCTTGTGCCCACGGCTTGGCGCATCTGTTCGAGAGCGGTCATGTAGCTGGCGAGGGCCTGGCGGTAGGCCAACTGGTTGGCGCGGTAAGTGCGCTCCGCGTCGAGGAAATCAAGGAGGCTGGCGGCGCCGCGCTTGTAGGCGTACTCGCTGATGTCGCGGGATTGCCGGGCTTGATCGACGTAGCCGCCGCGATAGAGCTGGATGATCTGATCGTTGGAGCGGAGAGCGGCGTAAGCGTCGACCACGTCGGTGAGCACCTGCTGGGAAGCTTCACTGGCGAGTTCCTGGGACTGGGTGATGGCGAAGCGGGTGCGCGCGATTTCGCCCTGATTGCGGTCGAAAATGGGAAGCTGGATGTTGAAGAAGAAGGCGCCGGTGTTGGTGGCGGCGATATGGGAATAGTTGAAGCTGGCGCCGAGGTCGCGCTTGGCGTTGGCTTCGGCGAGCGATTCCTGGCTGCGCGAGGCGATGACGTTTTGCCGGGCGGCTTGCAAGTCCGGGCGCGTGCGCAGGGCCAGGGCTTTTAGATCATCGAGGCCGGCTTGCACGGCTTGGTAGTTCAGATCGCCCTCGACATCGAACTGATCGGGCACGGATTCAAATCCCAAGAGCTGGCGCAGCGCGGCGAGGGCTTGCACCTTGGCAAGCTTGGACGCAGAAACGTCGGTTTGAAATTGGAGCATTTGCAGCTTGATCTTGAGCAGGTCGCCTTCGCTCATGTCGCCGGCATTTCGGCGTATCTGGCTGATGTCCACGGTTTTCTGAAAACTCTCGAGGGACTGCTGGGCGAAATCGAGCGTGGAATTCGCGAGGAGCACGCCGACGAATTGCTGCGAGACATTGAAAACGAGCTGGCGCTCGTTGTCGGCTACCGTCGAACGCGTGACGGTGGTGAAATCCTTGGCGGCTTGGAGACGATGCTGGCGTTTGCGGCCGCGTTCGAAGAGGTAGCCGATGCCGGCGTCGAACTGCGCCTGATTGTCGATGTAATCGGCGTCGAACTTACTGGGATTGAAAAGCGGGAGGAACTGGGCGTCCCAGGTGAGCACGGGGTTGGGCCGAAGATTGGCAGTAATCTCTTGAGCCTGGTTTTGCAGAATCGTGGTGCGCGCGGCCAGCAACGCGTGATTGTGCTGCAACGCGAGGCGAATGGCCTCCTCGAGAGAAATACGCGCCGCGGGGGGCTGCGTAGTGTCCGCGCGCGGGGGATTGGAAGCGGGAGGAGGGGCAGGACTCTGCTGAGCCGTCAAGACGACAGGCAAGGCGAGAAGCGCCGCGGCGAAGGCCATTCCTTTCCTCATGTGAGTACTCCTCGGGTGTCCCGGCAAGCGGGACGGGAAACGACAGTGAACGGAAGCGACTAGGAGAAACGCAGCGGACTAAAGCGCGGGAGGCGCGCGGGTAGAAGTGAAGCGAGGAAGACTTAGAGAAACCGCAGCGGTGACAGCGGGAATTTCCAGCCGGGTCACGACTCGAACGATGGCGAGGCTGGTGGGCGGAGTGGCAACGGCGGAGCCAAC
>JAYVMO010000010.1:0-4793 GCA_043758915.1 Acidobacteriota bacterium
CTCCCGGTTTCGGGATGAGGGTCATCTTAAAAGTGCTGGCGATGGAACCGCTGCGGCAGCTCACGCTGGACGCACATTTTCCGTTCGGCGTCGTCAATCACGAGGTGCTCCAGATCTTGCCGATGGGCACGGGGGGCTGTCGGGTCACCTTCAATTGAGACTTCCGTTTCCCGCCAGGCTGGCGGGGGAAGCTGGCCGAGAAGGTGCTGGGACCCCGCTTCATCAGCGGTCCAAAAGACGCACTGGCGCGGCTCAAGCACGCGGCGCAGAAGGACCCGGCATAATGTCTGGTGGCGGCTTCACCAAAGCTTTCGCGGTGATCGCTCAAAACCGGCCACCACCATTCCGTCCCCGAATTCCCTGACCATCTGCCTGGGCGACTGCGCAGACACAGTAGGCACGAAGCGCATTTAGGTAGTTCTTTAGTTCTTGGGCGGTGCCGGAGGCTGTGCCTGGGGCGGCGCCTCGCTGGATGGCGGAACGATGTTCTTCAGCCGCATGTAAGTGACGAGGTTGCCGTAGTGCTCCAGATTGTGCATGTTGTTGACTTCCAGCGCGCCAAATTTCGGTGCGTCGCCGCCGAAGAGCTTGACCATTTGAGCGCCGGACGCGTCGGTCATGCCGTCGTAGGCCCTGTCGCAGTAGGCGAAGCCCTCTTTGAGCGCGACGATCAGGTCAGCTTTCGAGGTTTTGGTCTTCTCGATGTTCGGGGCGGGATTTTTCTCGCCCAGTGCGATGGAACAAAAAATGTACTGCGCGTCGGCCAGGTGTCCTACGATCTGGCCGTAGCTGCGGACGGCCTCCGTGGGCTTAAACTTGTAATTTTCCTCGGGCATCTTTTCGGCCGAGCGAAGCAGGATATCCTTCACGCGCGCGTAGGCACCCTTGTTGAAGGTGCTGAGCGGATTATCCTGGGCCAAGGCAGCGGCAGGCAATGCAAGAAGGCAGATTAGAAACGCAAGTTTTCGCATGGGTACCCCTCTTCATGGCTATACGCAGGGCTGGCAGAAATATTTCAACAGATTGGACCTCATTGGAACCAGGCGCAAGACCTAAATGGGCGCGTGGCCCACACCTTCGGCCATGGTAAGGATTCGACACGAGCAGTGGCGTGGCGCAACTTCCTCGCGCGGCTGGGGTTAATCTAGGAGTGATGACTCGCCTCGCAGGACATGCCGCCGGGCAGGAGAGTGCCATGAAGCTGCCAAAGCGCGCCAAAGCGCATTTTTTCAATATGGCCGCCACGCCGAGAGCTTTCCTCGCGGCGTTTCTTTCTGTTGCGTGCGTCTTTCCGGTGGGATTTGATATTCCGGCGCTGGCGGCAATCCCCCCCGCCGCTAAGGACAAAAAGCCGAAGCAGGATGCCGCTCTCAAAGGTTTGCCGATCACAGAACTGAACGCGGATGAGGCGATCCTGCACGCGCTGAACCGCCTGGCGTATGGTCCGCGGCCGGGGGACATCGAACGCGTTCGCCAAATGGGACTGGCAAAGTGGATCGAGCAACAGCTCAACCCGAGCTCGATCGACGACAAAGCAGTGGAAGCGCGGGTGGAAAATTATCCGACGCTGCGGATGTCCACGGCAAAACTGATTGAAGAGTATCCGCAGCCCAAGCAGGCCGCAAAGCAAGCCGCAAAGAAAGCGCAGGCCCAGCCGCAGCCTGGCGACCAGCTCGAACGCCGTTCGGACGCCGCCGCAGCGGTGATCTCGCGGGACATACTACCTTCGAAAAATCAGCCCGCCAAGGTCGCTGCTCCCCTGGCCACGCCTGTCTCTGCGCCACAGCCGGTTGCGAATAGTGCTGATACTCCCAGCAGAGCAAGCGCACCCGCATCCATGAAGCAAGACCCGGCGACGCGCGGAGCCGGAAAGCGCGACTTGCTGAGCGGGCCCGATCCGAATGCCGTGCCCCGGGCGATTGCCGGCGACAGCAAGAGGCCGCTGCGCGTGGTCGAAGAATTGGCGATGGCCAAGGTGACGCGAGCGATTTACAGCGAGCGGCAATTGCAGCAAGTGATGAATGATTTCTGGTTCAATCACTTCAACGTTTATGCGGGCAAGGGCGAAGACCGCTACTACCTCACTTCTTACGAGCGGGACGTCATTCAGCCGCATGCGCTCGGCAAGTTCAAGGATTTGGTGACGGAAACGGCGAAGAGCCCGGCGATGCTCTTCTATCTGGATAATTTCCTGAGCGCCGATCCACGGGCCGCGCAACGTCTGGCGGCAGAGCGCGCCATGCGCCAGCAAATGCGCCGCGGATTCGGGCGCCCGGCGGCGCCACGGCCAGCGCAGCAAGCGAAAAAGAACAACGGACGGGGCTTGAATGAAAATTACGGCCGCGAATTGATGGAACTGCATACGCTGGGCGTCGACGGCGGGTACACGCAGAAGGACGTGACCGAAGTGGCGCGCTGCTTCACGGGCTGGACTATCGATAAGCCGCGGGAGAATCCGGAATTCAAGTTTGACGACCGGCTGCACGATCCCGATGCAAAGATGGTGCTGGGGAAAAAGATTCATGCCGGCGGGATGAAGGATGGCGAGCAGGTGATCGATCTGCTGACGCACCAGCCGAGCACGGCGAAATTCATCTCGACGAAGCTGGCGCGGCGATTCGTTGCGGACAATCCGCCGGCGGCGCTGGTGGCGCGCATGGCGAAAACGTTCCAGTCGAGCGATGGGGACATCAAAGCGGTGCTGCACACGATGATCTGGTCGCCGGAGTTTTGGTCGCGGAATGCGTATCGCGCCAAGATCAAGACGCCTTACGAACTGGTGGTTTCCACAGTGCGCGCGCTGGGAACGGATGTGGATACGCCGATGGCGTTGGTGCAGTGGATCGGACGCATTGGCCAGCCGATGTATCAATGCCAGCCGCCGACGGGTTATGCCGACAAGGCGGATGCCTGGGTAAACACCGGCGCGCTGCTGAACAGGCTGAATTTTTCATTGACGCTGGCGGGCAACCGAGTACGCGGCGCGAGAACGGACGTACAGTCCTTGCTCGGGGCGGAAGCGGTCGCGGATCCCAAGACGGCGCTGGAACGCGCGGTGCAGGTGTTCCTCGGCGGTCAGGCGGCGCCGACGACGGTGGAGACGCTCGAGAAGCAATTGGATAACCCGCAGGTGGTGCAAGCCAAGCTGGATGATCCCGTGAAGCAAGTCGATTTGGGAGTGGTGACGGGCTTGGTGTTAGGCGCACCAGAATTCCAGCGGCGATGATTTTGGAGTGCGGCAGCTCTGCTGCCGCTTTTGCGATTGCGGCAGGTGATCCGCCGAAAAAGCGGGAGCAGAGCTCCCGCACTGCGCATCTCGGAGAGATCGAAAGCAACTGCGAGAGGACGACATGAGCCACGAATGTTGTGAAGGGGTAAGAAATCTGAAATTCTCGCGCCGCTATTTTCTGAAGCAGGGCGGCGTGGCCATGGTCGGAATGAGCATGATGCCGGCGTTCCTGCAGCGCGCAGTGGCGGCAACGCCCATGCCGAACAAGAAGCAGCTCGTGGTGCTGTTTCAGCGCGGCGCGGCGGATGGATTGAACATCGTAGTGCCGTTTGCGGAGCCCAACTATTACCGGCTGCGCCCGACGATTGCCATTCCTCAACCGCGGAGCGGGAGCAACGGCGATACGGTCGTTGACCTCGACGGCTATTTCGGGCTGCACCCCAGCCTCTCTCCGCTCGAGCCGCTGTTTCACAAGAACCAACTGGCGATCGTGCATGCGGCGGGATCGCCCGATCCGACGCGCTCGCATTTCGATGCGCAGGACTTCATGGAATCCGGCACGCCGGGCGTAAAAGCCACGGAAGACGGCTGGCTGGACCGCGCGATCCAGACCATTCCGGAAGAAAATGCTTCGCCGTTCCGCGCGGTGGCCATGGGGCCGAGTCTTCCGCGGATGTTACACGGAAGCGTAGGAGCGATTGCCCTGCCGGATTTGAAACAGTTCAAGGTCATGCCGCCATCCGGGCAGATGGCCAACGTGGCGCAGGGCGGATTCGAGGCCATGTATTCGCAGACCGTGGATCACGCGCTGCGTGGCACGGGCACGGAGACGTTTGAAGCCATCGACATGCTGAAGAAAATCGATGCGTCGAAATTTCCGCCGGAAAACGGCGCGCAATATCCCCACAGCCGGCTGGGACAGAGCCTGCAGCAAATCGGAATTCTGCTGAAGGCGAACATCGGCGCGGAAGTCTTGTTCGTCGATTGCGGCGGCTGGGACAACCACGTCAACGAAGGCGGCGCGCAGGGCCAGCTTTCGAATTTGCTGAAGGATTTGGGCCAGGGCCTCGCGGCGTTTCATCAGGACCTGGGCGACCGCATGGAGAACGTCGTGGTGGTGACCATGAGCGAGTTTGGCCGCACGGCGAAGGAAAACGGCAACCGCGGCACGGATCATGGCCACGCGAATTGCATGTTCGTGATGGGCGGCGACGTGCAGGGCGGGCACGTTTACGGAAAATGGCCCGGACTGGAAGAGCATCAGCTCAACGACGGCCGCGACCTCGCGCTCACCACCGATTTCCGTTCCGTCGTCGGCGAAATCCTCACTAAGCACCTCGGCGTGAAGGATCTCGCGCCGGTCTTCCCAGGCTTCGACAACAATCCGCACAAATTCACCGGCCTGATCCGCGCTTAATTTGGAGTGCGGCGGCTTGCCGCCGCGTGTTTCTCGCTCGTTCGGCGACACGCGCGGCGGCAAGCCGCCGCACTCCAAATTATGCGCGGATCAGGCCGGTGAATTTGTGCGGATTGTTGTCGAAGCCTGGGAAGACCGGCGCGAGAT
>JAYVMO010000011.1:0-7105 GCA_043758915.1 Acidobacteriota bacterium
GGATGCGCGTGCCGCCGGCGAACCCAGTCTGGCGGTCCAATCCGTTTCCCCAGTCGTCATACCTTCCGAACCTGCTCGTTTTTTTTGCGGCCCCCTAAACGCCCGACGGTTTCCAGTAATTTCTGCAATTCCTTCACTCGATCAAACCCCGGCGCCGCTGCCCGCGCGGCCTCGCCCATTTTTTGCAGCCGTTCTGCATTCCGGAACAACTCGCGAACCGTAAACGCAAAATGAGCAGGGTCATCGCAATCGGCCCAAACGGAAAAGCCCATTCTTTCGCCAAGCGCCGCAACGTCGGTCTCCCGGGGCGTAAAAGCCACCATGGGTTTGCCGGCGGCGAGAATGCCGTACATCTTGCTGGGCACCACCACGCCTTCGAGGCCGCGCTTCACGGTGATAACGTGCGCATCCGCCGCCGCCAGCACCGAAGGAATCTTCTCCGCCGGAAAAAAGGGAAGAAAGCGCACGTTCGTCGACCCCGCCGCCGCTGCCTCCAGTTGTTCGCGCTGCGCTCCATCGCCCACAAACACCAGCCCAATGCCCTCGCCCGCCAGTTTTCTCGCCCCGGCGATCAGCGTCTCCCACGCCCCATAAAAACCAAGATTCCCCGCATGCACCAGCACGAATCGGAACTCCCCGCGAATCGCCCGAATCACTTCAGGATCCAGCGCCGCCGGCTCATCGGCCGCCGGAATCTCCGCCCCGCTCCGGATAATTTCAATCCGTGAAGCATCGACTCCCTTGCCCACCATCCGCGCCCGCATGTCCTCCCCCAGCACCATCACGCACGCAGCCCGCCGCAACGCCCAGCGATGCATCCATTCCCAAACCCGCGCCAGCAACCCCGGCTCGACAATCGCGCCCCCCACGGCCATGTCCGGATACAAATCATTAATGTGGTAGAGAAACGGTTTGCCCTTCAGCAGCGCAACAAACGCCCCCACAATACCCTCGAACGGCGGGTCGGTCATGGCCAGCACCACGTCGCAGGGCACGAAGAGCGCGCGCGGCACTGCCAGCGCCACGTAGCTCAGGTAATTCAACACCCGCCGCTTCATCTGCACGCGCGGATAGTCCGTGGATCCCGCGCGAATGATTTGTACGCCGCCGCATCGCTCCGTTTGCCAAATGCGCCACGGCCGGCGTTCCGTCGGGTCGTAGGAAGGACGCCCGCAGACCACCGTGACCTCGTGCTCCGAGGAAAGCGCTTCGCCCGCCGTCTGCGCCACTTTCGCCGTCGCCGACGTGTCCGGAGGAAAATACAAATTGAGCAGCAGTATCCGCACCGGGAGATTGTACAAGGAACCGCCCGCGCGATTCGCGCCCGCTGCCTTCTGCTCCCCCTCTTCATAAAATCCGGCTCGTATTCTTCCGGCTCGCAACCTGGGCCGCAAGAGTAGACTCCTTGCCGGGTCATGACGACCGCCACGTTATCTACGGAACACCGGGTTGTCCGCCGGATTCTCCGGCTGCAGGTCTTTACCATCCTCTGGATGGCGGCGGAGACAATTGTTTCCCTCTTTGCTGCTTGGCGTGCCCGCAGCCCCGCCCTCCTCGGATTCGGCGGCGATAGCGCGATTGAACTTTTCTCCGCCGCCGTCGTTTTCTGGCGCTTCCGTTCAAAATCGCGTCCCGCGCTTTCCGAACGGCTCGCCGCGCGCATCGCGGGCGCGCTGCTCATCGCCCTCGCTGTCTACGTCGCCGTCGTCTCCATTTTTGCCCTGCTCGGCCATCGTAAATCCCATCCCAGCCTTATGGGAATTGTGCTCTTGCTCTTTGCTGCACTCGTCATGCCCTGGCTCGCACACGAAAAACGAAAACTTGCCGTTCTGACCTCCAGTGCCGCATTGAAAGCCGACGCTGTTGAATCGGCACTCTGCGGCTACCTCGCCGGGATCGCCCTCGCAGGATTGCTCGTCAATGCTTTCTGGGGCCAATCCTGGGCCGACCCTTTCGCCGCCCTGCTTCTTATCCCTCTCATTGTCCGGGAAGCCTGCGAAGCACTCCGCTCCTCCACCTTGTCCTGCCATTGCCTCTGAACCCGCGGCGCTTAAATACTTTTCCACGGACCATTCGAACAAACCCGCCCCCGCAACTCCCTCAAACCACTCCACTTCCAGGTTCTCCTTCGGATTTCCACCATCTATTCGAATGGCACAAAAGTTATCATTGACAAGTGTTGCCGTTCATGCTACTATTCCACATGACTCCAAAACAGCATCGCCACGGTTTCTCCGCCCTTTGGCTGCCTCATTCCCTCTTTACCTCCTTACTTCACTCCGTGAGTCTCCCATGAAAATGCCCAGAAAAAAGTCCGCCCAGGGCACCACCCGGGATTCCGCGTCGCAAACCTCGTCAGCCGCCATCAAGCGCTGCGCCCACGAGACCTCCGACGGACGCCGCTGCCGTTTGCCCCGCTACAACGATCATCCCGCCCTTTGTCTTTTCCACGCTCGCGAAGAGCTGCAGCTCCTCGAATCCCAGCGCCTCGGCGCCGAGCTCGCTGCCTCCGTCACCGGGCAGTTCTTGACCGCCACCGACATCAACTTCGTCCTCGGCAAACTCTTCACCGCCCTCGCTCAAAACCGCATCCCGCCTCGCAACGCCGCCACTCTCGCTTACATCGCCCAGCTCATGCTCCACTCGCTCCACAACGTCAAGAGGGAATATCCCTTTCACTACAAGTCCGGCGATTGGAACAGGATGCTCGACGAAGCCATCACCCTCTCCGACTCCACTCCCGACCCCGCTTCCGAAGACTCTTCCGACGACCCCGCGACGGATCTCTCTGACGACATTCTCGCCAGCTCCTCCAACTCAACTGCTGATAACTCTTCGGACGTCGCTCTCTCCGATCCCGAACAATCCTAAGGTGCACATGCCCACTTTTGTCCGCGTCCCTTCCCCCGTAGGGGCACGATACATCGTGCCCTCTCTCTCCTCCGCATCCTCCGCGCCCCCTGTGTTAAATTCCGTTCATTTTTTGTGCGTGATCGATTCCGCAATCCCGATTCGTCACAAACTAACCCCTTTAGAATGCGCAGATCCGCAAAACGTGTCCGTAACTCCTTTAGAATGCGCAGTTCCAAAAACACGCTGTTTTAAGTCCTTTAGAATGCGCAGTTGCAAAAAAAGTGGGGGAGGGGATAGAAATGTTAACTAGAATTCTCTCCATCCCATATTTCCATTCCGGCTGCTCTTCAGGCAGAATACAGGCGTCAATTCAGTCAATTCAGGGGGGAACCATGAATCGTAGCGCCTTCATCGCCATCGCGTTCTTCGCGAGCCTCTCGCTCGCACCTCTCGGCACCCACGTCCTCGCAGACGACCAGCCGCTCTACGGCTACTCCGCCGACTCCTCGCGCGCCGAGCGCCAGTGGGAAGAAAAACTCCGCGCCATTCCCAGCCCGGACAATCTCCGTGCCTACATGCAGCATCTCTCCGCGCATCCGCACCACCTCGGCTCTCCCTACGACAAGGACAACGCCGAGTGGATCGCTTCCAAATTCAAGGAGTTCGGTCTCGACACCCACATCGAGCAGTTCGATGTCCTCTTTCCCACGCCGAAAGAACGCGCCGTGGAATTGGTCGGCGGCGGACCCAAATTCTCCGCCAAGCTCCAGGAGCCTGCGGTCCCCGGCGATCCCACTTCCAGCCAGCAAGCCGAGCAGCTTCCCACCTACAACGCTTACTCCATCGACGGCGACGTGACCGCGCCGCTCGTCTACGTAAACTACGGCATTCCCGAAGACTACGAGCAGCTCGAACGCCTCGGCGTCTCCGTAAAGGGCGCCATCGTTATCGCCCGCTACTACCACTCCTGGCGCGGAATCAAGCCGAAAGTCGCCGCCGAGCACGGCGCCATCGGCTGCCTCATCTACTCCGACCCGCACGAGGACGGCTTTGTTCAGGGCGACACGTTTCCCAAAGGCCCCTACCGTCCCGCCGACGGCGTGCAACGCGGCAGCGTCGCCGACATGCCTCTCTATCCCGGCGATCCGCTCACCCCCGGAGTGGGCGCGACGAAAAACGCCAAGCGTCTCAAACTAGAAGAAGCCGCGACGATTACCAAAATTCCCGTCCTACCCATCTCCTACGCCGACGCCCAACCGCTTCTCGCCGCGCTTGGCGGTCAGACTGTGCCCGCAAGTTGGCGCGGGGGACTTGGCATGACCTACCACGTCGGCCCAGGCCCTGCCAAAGTGCATCTGAAAGTGAAATCCAACTGGGACATCAAACCGGTTTACGACGTCATAGCCAAGATTCCCGGCGCCGCGTTTCCCGATGAATGGGTGATCCGCGGAAATCATCACGATGGCTGGGTGAACGGAGCGGAAGACCCGCTTTCCGGCATGTCCGCGGTCCTCGAAGAAGCCCGCGCGCTTGGCGAGCTTCTTAAATCCGGCTGGAAACCGAAGCGCACCATCATTTATTGCGCGTGGGACGGCGAAGAACCCGACTTGCTTGGCTCGACCGAATGGGCCGAGGAACACGCCGAGGAACTTCGCGCGCATGCTGTCGCGTACATCAATTCGGATTCCAACGGGCGGGGCTATCTGAATGTGGGGGGCTCGCATACGCTCGAAAAATTCAGCAACGATATCGCGCGCGAGATCGTGGACCCGGAGACAAAACTCTCCGTATGGAAACGCAATCAGCTCAATGCCATCGCCAACGCCGGCTCGGCGGAGGCCCGCGCGGAAGCGCGCACCCGGCCCGATTTGCGCATTCCCGCGCTGGGCACCGGCTCCGATTACACCGCGTTTTTGCAGCACGATGGCGTCGCCTCGCTCGACATTGGTTTTGGCGGAGAAGACCACGGAGGCATCTACCATTCCATCTACGACGATTTCTACTGGTACACGCATTTCAGCGACACGGATTTCGTCTACGGCCGCGCGCTGGCCCAGACCGGCGGCACCGCTGTCTTGCGGCTCGCCGACGCCGACTTGCTCCCCTTTGAATTTGGAAATCTCGCGGACACCGTTCAGACGTACGTGAAGGAGTTGAAGAAACTATCGGAGCATATGCAGGAGGAGATTCGCGAGCGCAACCGCGAAATCGAGGAAGGCGTCTTCCAGGCTACCAATGATCCCAAGCGCCCGCTCGTCGCGCCCAAAACCGAGAGCGTTCCCCCGCATCAGAATTTTGCGCCGCTCGAAAATGCCGCCGAGGCGCTCACGCGCAGCGCCGCGGAGTACCGCAAGTCCTTCGAGCGGGCCAACGGCAATGGCGGAGCCGCGCTCTCCGCCGCTTCACTCGCGGATGTGAACAAGCTGCTCATCGAGAGCGAGCGCAAACTCACCACCCCCGAAGGCTTGCCGAACCGCCCCTGGTTCAAGCACCAACTGTACGCGCCAGGCTTCTACACCGGCTACTCCGCCAAAACCATGCCGGCCATCCGCGAAGCCATCGAACAAAAACAGTGGAAGCAAGCCGACGAAGCCATCCTCGTCGTCGCCCGCGTCCTCCAGGACGAAGCCGCCCTAATCTCCTCCGCCGCGCAAAAACTGAGCGCCGCGATGTTCACGACGGGCTTGACGGGAACAGCTGCGAATTCGCCCCTGCGTCACCGTTGATAGTGCGCCGCATAAGCGGGCAGGGGGATTGCCGGATCGCATTTTTCATCGCGGATGGGCGCACCCGCGACGAGCTGCATGGGAATGATGCCCGCCCAAATCGGCAGTTCTCTATCGGGTGCGTCGTCCTCGGCGGGGCCGCTGCGAATTTTCGCGGAGACTTCCTCGATCGGCAGGCGCAGGACGCTGGTGGCTTTCAGTTCCTGTTCATTGGGCTGGCGCGCATCGTTCCAGCGGCCCTTCATGATTTTTTCGCTGAACGTGCGCAGCGCCTGAAGTTTTTCGGCGGGGTCGTCCACAACGGTGGCCTTGCCGAGTGCGACCACGGAACGGTAGTTCATCGAGTGATTGAAGATCGAGCGCGCGAGGACCAGGCCGTCGATCAGCGTGACCGTGATGCAAACAGAAATTCCCGCGCTGACGCCGCGAAGTGTGCGGCTGGCAGCGGAGCCGTGAAAATAGATGGCATCGTCAATGCGCGCAAACATGGTGGGAATCACGTAAGGTTGTGCGTCCACGCTAAATCCCACGTGGCAAACAAAACCTTCATCGAGAATTTTGTAAATGGTTTCACGGTCGTAAGCGCCACGATGCGGTTCGCGGACCACACGCGTGCGCTCGGTTGGCGTGAAAGATTCGGGCACGATGCACCTCATTGAGAAACTTGGCGCGGAGTTGATAGCCGGCGCCAAAGCGGCATGAGTGGGGAACAACCTTGAGAATCATATCACGATGTACAACGCAGGAAAGCGATGCAGGGTCAGCGCGCGAAGAAAACAGGCGCCAATATGGCATGTTTCGCCAAGCGAGGGCGGGGCAAGCCGCGCCCTACAACGGATTCCCGGTGTGTGAGAAACTAACGGCGCGAAGAAATCGGCCGCTTCGCGGTCGCACATCACGATGAACACACCTGTTTGGCGCGGGACAGAAAGCAAATCGTTGGATATCGGTTGGGTGCGGAAGCAATTTCCGTCGCTGAAGATGCAGGTGAACGGGCACGCAGCAGCGTTTCTGGACGGGCCGGCGGGGACGCAGGTGCCGAAGCAGGTGATGGACGCGATCCAGAACTATCTTTTGAATGCCAACGCGAATACTTATGGCGCGTTTGCAACCAGCCGTCGCAACGACGAGATGATTCTCGCGGCGCGCGCGGCGATGGCAGATTTTTTCAATTGCGCGGCCGATGAGGTGGTCTTTGGGCCGAACATGACGACGATTACGTTCGCGCTGGCGCGCGCCATCGGGCGCGAGCTGAAGCCCGAAGATGAAATTGTGGTGACCACGATGGACCACGACGCGAACGTCGCGCCGTGGCGCGCGCTGGAAGAGCAGGGCGTGGTGATCCGGCAGGTGGATATTCGCGAGGCGGACTGCACGCTGGATCTGGAGGATTTGAAACGCAAGATCACGTCGAAGACGAAACTCCTGGCGGTTGGCTATGCGTCGAATATCGTGGGGACGATCAATCCGGTTGCGGAGATCACCAAGCTGGCGCACGCCGCCGGGGCGCTGATGTTCATCGATGC
>JAYVMO010000012.1:0-4285 GCA_043758915.1 Acidobacteriota bacterium
TTGAGCACCAAGGGCTTCGCCAAGCTAAGTGCAGAGGAAGGGGACGCGTCCCCTTCCTCCGCACCCAAGCCGCTGGTAGAAGAAAATCAAAAAGTGTCAAGAATGTGCCCGGCCGCACACTGCGGGTCAGTATCATTATTCAATTCATTGTCCCCACCAC
Source organism: Acidobacteriota bacterium (assembly GCA_043758915.1). Classification (GTDB taxonomy): domain Bacteria; phylum Acidobacteriota; class Terriglobia; order Acidiferrales; family UBA7541; genus Acidiferrum. The sequence continues at coordinate 161 of JAYVMO010000012.1, forward strand.
CCACTTGGCGTCTGTCCCGCAATGTGCTCTCCTATTCAGGACGCCATGAGATCAACTCCCCATCGCCGGTCTTTACTTCCTTACTTCATTACCTCCTTGCTTCTCGTCTTCTTATCTTACAGTCCTCCAGTGGCCGCCCAGCAGTCCGATCAGCAACCCACCATCCGCTTCGTTCGCAATCCCGATCCTGCCCCGGACTTCAAGCTCACGAGTCTCGACGGCCAGCCCCTGAGCCTCGCTGGCTCACAGGGCAAAGTCATCCTCCTGAATTTTTGGGCTACTTGGTGCGGCCCGTGCCGCGCGGAAATTCCCGACCTCGTCGAACTGCAAAACAAATACAAAGGCCGCCTTCAGGTCATCGGTCTGGTCATTGACGACGACGATCAAGCCGCCATCAAAAAATTCGTCGGGGAATTTGGCATCAACTATCCTGTCGCACTCGCCTCCACCGGCATTCGCATTCAGTACGGAGGAATCGGCGCCCTTCCCACTTCCTTCGTGCTCGATTCGCAAGGCCGCGTCGTTCAGAAGCACGAAGGCTTGCGCGATCCCGTCCTCTACGAAACGGAAATCCGCGCGCTCCTCGGTTTGCCCATCGGCAACGTCCGCGTCGAAACCTTCGAGGATACCGGCGAAATATTTCTTAAGCACGCCGATCGCGCCAACCAGCTCCCTGGTGTGGACCTCTCGAAACTCTCGCCCGAACAAAGGAACGCCGCTCTCCACCGCTTCAACGCGGAAACCTGCACCTGCGGCTGCAAATTTACACTCGCACAGTGCCGCATCTATGACCGCGCCTGTCAAACCAGCAAGGCCGCAACCGCCAAAATCGTCGCCGACATCGCTTCTGCTCCTGCAAATTCGCCAGCGCCCGTATCCGCGCCCGCCGCTCCCCCGCTTCCCTCCTCGGCGCCTCCGTCTTCGACCCCAGTTCCTAAACCGGACTTCCGATGAGCCTTCCCGCGCCACGCCACGGATCCGAATCGACGCCATTCCCTGGCTCTCGGCGTCTCCAGCCTGATACTCTTTTCCTCATTGATGCCCTTGCTCGCGCAAATTCTGTTTTTCCTGATTCTCATTCTTTCCTTCATGGGAATTCTCTCTCCTCCCGTGGCACTCGCCGCAGGCATTTTCTTCGGTCTCAGTTTCACACATCCCTACGCTTCCCAGAGCCGCACGGCTGCCAAGTTTCTCTTGCAAGCCTCCGTCGTGGCCCTGGGCTTCGGCATGAATCTCCACGAAGTTCTCAAAGCGGGCCGCAGCGGTTTCGTCTACACCGCGCTCGGTATCGCATTTGCCTTGGGCATGGGCCTCGCGCTTGGCAAACTCCTGCGCGTTCGCGGCAACTCCTCCTTTCTGATTACCGCCGGCACCGCCATCTGCGGCGGTAGCGCCATTGCTGCCGTTGGTCCGATCCTGCAAGCCGACGACGAAGAAATGGCCGTCTCCCTCGGCACGATTTTTATTTTGAATTCCATCGCGCTCCTCCTCTTTCCTCCCATCGGCAATGCCCTCCACCTCTCTCAATCGCAGTTCGGCCTGTGGGCCGCGCTGGCCATTCACGACACCAGCTCTGTCGTCGGTGCCGCTTCCAAGTACGGTACGCAAGCCCTGGTCATCGGCACCACGGTGAAATTAGCACGCGCACTCTGGATCGTTCCACTTGCTCTCGCCACCGCCGCCTTCAAGCGCACAAGCCTTTTCAAGCGCAGCTCCTCGCGGCGCCCACTTGCGGCAGCATCATCGGAAAGTTCGAATCGTGTTCCTGTACCGTGGTTTATCCTGTTTTTTGTTCTCGCTGCCGTCGTCAACACGTATGCTCCCTCGCTATTGAAAGTCACGGCGTCATTATTTACGGTCGGGAGGCTGGGCCTTACGGCTACTCTGTTTCTGATAGGCACGGGGATTTCGCGCGCGACGCTGAAAGAGGTGGGATGGCGCCCGCTGTTGCAAGGAGTTTTGCTATGGATGGCGGTAGGGCTGACTTCTCTTTATTTCATTCGAACGGGGCTGATTTCGTTTTGATTCGAACAGGGGCATCGGCTGTTAACCGAAGTTCGTCATTGAAGGGCACGTTTTGAATATTTTCATAGGCAGTTCGCTGGGAAGTCTTGGCTCATCAACATGGCGTACTCTGAAAGTCGCTGTAGTGAAAACCTACCCCCTTGCTTGAGTTGTGCAACGGTGTCAGATTGCCGGCATGTTCCTAGGAAAGCTCCGCGTCCACCAGGACGGCAAGGAACACGGCTACTGGTCGAGACGGTGCGAACCGCCGATGGTCCGCGGCAGCGCACGCTTTGTTATCTGGGGGAGCTGAACAGCTCCACCCATGCACGCGGGCAGAAGACCGTGGAGGTTTTCAACGAACACGGCGAGAACACCCAGCTAAACATGGCGTCACAACAATATGCGGATCGTTCGAGAGCAAGCCCTGTTTTTTTGGCTTCCGGCTTCTTCGGATGCGCAATTACTTACGACGCTGTGTTTAAAGCTGTTTCCTTCCGATGTAGAAGCGCCCGATGATCCGAACATCGCACGGGTACTGGTGAAGAAGGTGCGCGTCGAGCGCGTCCGCCGGTTCGGCGACGGTTATCTGGGGCTGGAGCTGTGGAAGCGGTTGGGGTTGGATGAGTTTCTTGCGCGGCATCTCGACGGGGATGGCGCCGATGTGCCGTGGTCGCGAGTAGCGGCGGTGTTGGCGATCAACCGGTGGTGCGCTCCAGGCAGCGAACTGGCCGTGGAGCAGCACGGCTATCCGTCCACGGCGCTGGAGGATCTGCTGCACCTTGGCAAAGGCCAGATCAACGACACGCGGCTGTATCGATGTCTGGATCGTCTGCTGCCGCTGAAGACCAGGATCGAACAACATCTGAAGCAACGCTATGGGGAGTTGTTCCAGGCGGAGTTCGACGTGCTGCTCTATGATTTGACCAGCACCTAGGTGGAAGGAGCCGCGGAAGAGAACCCCCTGATGCGGCGGGGCTATTCGCGGGATCACCGCCCCGACTGCGAACAGTTGGTGCTGGCGTTGATCGTCAATCCGGAGGGCTTCCCGTTCAGCTATGAAGTGTTCGATGGAAATCGGGCCGACGTGACAACGGTGGAAGCCATGCTGCGCACCGTGGAACGGAAACATGGGAAAGCACCACGGGTGTGGATTTTCGATCGCGGGGTAGTGAGCGAGGAGAACCTGGTGGCCATCCGCAAGCGTGGCGGAGAGTATCTGGTGGGCACCACACGCAGCAAGCGCAAGCAATTCGAGGCGGAACTGTTGAAAGATGATTTCGAGAAGATTCGCCCGGACGTGGAGGTCAAGCAGATCCAGATTCCGGGCGGAGAGGAGACCTACATCCTGTGTCGCACGGTGGGACGGAAGGAGAAAGAGAGAACCCTTGGCAGCCGCTTTGCGGCGAAGATCGAAAAAGCACTTACGGGACTGGAGAAGCGCATCGCGGAAGGGAAGCTGAAGGATCGCGACAAGATGCTCATGCGGCTGGGCCGCATCCAGGCTGCGCATCCGCAGGTGGCGGATCTTTAGGAAATGGCGATCCAGGATAGCCAGGAAGGGGCGCGCTTGGTCTGGCGGCAGAAGCCGGCGCAACAGCCATGGCGCGAAGCAAGAGAAGGAGCTTATCTGCTGCGCACGAATCTGACAGCAGCCGCGGGCGCGGAGCTCTGGAAGAAATACATGCAGCTGACGGAAGTGGCAGCTGCGTTTCGCATGCTCAAGAGCGAGTTGGCGGTCCGGCCACTTTTCCATCAACTGGAAAAGCGGGTGAAGGCGCACGTGCTGGTGGCGTTTCTCGGTTATGCGCTGCTGCTGACCCTGCAGCATGTGCTGAAGCGCAGTGGTTCGCAATACTCACCGGCGAAAGCGCTGAAGCGGCTCTCCGCGTTGTACAGCGTGGATAGCGTGCTGCCCACGATCGAAGGACGAGAAATCTGGTTGCGGCGCATCACCAAACTTGATGACGAGCAGCAAAGGATTTTTCATCAGCTCCAACTGCAGTTGCCGGAACGGTTCGCGCCGCTGCAGATCCTAAAATGTAGTGAAAACTCAGCCATAGCTTAGATTGATTTCAAAGCACTTAACCCCGTTTTGGCCCTCTTAGTGACGAACATGGG
>JAYVMO010000013.1:0-12794 GCA_043758915.1 Acidobacteriota bacterium
GCGAATCCCGGGTACGCTTGACTCCGTCACAGATTTGCCGGAGGTCTTTATGGCGCACGCACCGCAGTTCTTGAAGCTCGTGCAGGAATCCAAGAAACATATTAAAGAAACCAACGTCGCGGAGGTCAAGAGGCGCGCCGACGCGGGAGAAAAATTCGTCCTCGTGGACGTGCGCGAAGACAATGAATGGGCCAAGGGGCATCTACCCGGTGCCGTACACATGGGCAGAGGCGTTATCGAACGCGACATCGAACAGCGCGTCGCTGATACCGCTACGAAACTGATTCTCTATTGCGGCGGAGGATTCCGCTCCGCGCTGGTGGCGGAAAACCTGCAGAAAATGGGCTACACCAGCGTGGAATCCATGGATGGCGGCTGGAAAGGCTGGCTGGAGGCCGGGTTGCCGACGCAGAAGGATTGAGCACAGAGCGATCTACCTGCTCCGGAAGCGCTCGCGAGAGAATTGGCTGGGGCGGAAGGATTCGAACCTTCACCGTCCGCATTAACAGTGCGGTGTCCTACCAGTTGGACCACGCCCCAGTTGAGTTTGCCGGCCTTACGGTGGCCGCACCGAACAGTGTAGGCTCCGCCGTCGAAGGGCAGCAGAGGGTTCTAGTAAGATAGCACGCGCGCGGCTGCAGCCAATGCTCGCGATGGAAATTTTCCAGGACAGCGTGCGGCCCGGGAAGGCATGGTTTGCCGCGCTACACGCCACATGGGTTCAACGCGGGGAAGATCACCAGACCCCCTGCAACAACGGCGTTCCACATTGACGCGTCTTCGGCCAGGCACTCCCGGACTATTTTTTTGGAACATTCGAGCGTATGGGATGCTTCGTTTCGCGCGTTTCTGCTCAACTTTTGAACAACTTTTTGGATAGAGAGGTTGCATTCCGGAAAGTTTTGGTAGAAACTATCGCGTCAAGTACGTTCCGGGCACGCACTTCCCGGTGACAAGGTGGTGGGTGCCCAAGCTGCCGCTCTTTAAGGGAGAGCTTCGCCATCCAAGTGCAAAACTGACATGGCCCAGATTTTTCATCGCAGCTCGAACTTTGCCGCTCGCGTAAGTATCCTCGCTGCCTTTGTACTGGTGAACCTGGCGCTGGCCGCCGTGCTGGGACTGGCGCGCGCTCCCTATCTCACACGCCAGAACATCGTGCGCGAACAACCCGTGCAGTTCAGCCACAAGCATCATGTCGGCGATGACGGCATCGATTGCCGTTATTGTCATACCAGCGTGGAAAGCTCGGCGGTGGCTGGGATTCCGCCGACCAAGACGTGCATGAATTGCCATTCCGTGCTGTTCAACGACGCCGAGTATCTCGAACCGGTGCGCGAGAGTTATCGCACGGACAAATCCATCAAGTGGGTCAAAATTCACCGCCTCGGCGATTTCGTGTATTTCAATCACAGCATTCATATCAATAAAGGCGTGGGCTGCTCGACCTGCCACGGGCAGGTCAATCAAATGCCGCTGGTCTTCCAGGCCAATACGCTGCTGATGTCGTGGTGCATCGATTGCCATCGCAATCCGGAGCAGGCGCTGCGCCCCAAGGATCAGGTTTTCAACATGGATTGGAAAGCCCCGGCCAATCAGGCGGAAATCGGCAAGAAGCTGGCAGCGGAAAATAGGATTCGGACCACGGCCGAGCTGACGAGCTGCTCGACCTGTCACCGCTAATGGAACCTATGAGCGAGAGCGAACATTTGCACGACCATCGGCACGAACACGACGCACACGAGGCGGAAGCGCATCACGATGAGCAGCCTGAAGATTTGACGCTGCGCGAGCATCCGCTGGATCTCGCGGCGGTGCGCGCCAAGCTGCGGGCGAAAACCGGGAAACAATATTGGCGGACGCTCGAGGAACTGGCGGAAGATCCGCACTTTAAGGATTTGCTGCACCGCGAATTTCCGCGCCAGGCTTCGGAGTGGGACGATTCCGTGGACCGCCGAGATTTCCTGAAGCTGATGGCGGCTTCGCTGGCCTTCGCAGGGCTTTCCGGATGCGGCAGTCCCGAGCAGTACATCGTTCCGTACGTCAAGCAGCCCGCGGGGATGATCCTCGGCAGGCCGCAGTTCTATGCCACGGTGATGCCGTTTGGCGCGGACGCCATCGGTCTGCTGGTGGAAAGCCACGAAGGGCGCCCCACGAAAATCGAGGGCAATCCCGATCATCCGTCGAGCTTGGGGGCCTCGGATGCGTTCGCGCAGGCTTCCGTTCTGAATCTGTACGATCCAGATCGCGCGCAGGTGGTCACGAATCTCGGCGAACTCCGCGCGTGGGCGGATTTTCAGCAGAATGCGCAAGTCCTTGCGGCTGCCGCGGAAGTCAATAGCGGCAAGGGTTTCCGCATCCTCACGGGAACCATCACTTCGCCCACGCTCGCTGGGCAGATTCAGGATCTCCTGGCGCTCTACCCGCAAGCGAAGTGGCACCAGTGGGAACCGGCCGTCAGCGACGGCGCGCGCGAAGGCGGGAAGCTGGCCTTCGGCCGCTACGTCAACACGGTTTATCGCCCGGAAAAAGCCGAGGTCGTTCTCTCGCTGGATTCCGATTTTCTTGCCAGTGGTCCCGGCCACATCCGCTACATGAAGGAATTTTATCGCCGGCGCAAACTGAACGGTCCGAGCGACACCATGAACCGATTGTACGTGGTGGAGCCCACGCCGTCCGTTACTGGTGCGACGGCCGATCATCGCCTTCCGCTGCGCGCTTCGCAGGTGGAATTGTTTGCCCGTGCGCTGGCAGCGAAGCTCGGCCTAGGCGGCTCCGCATCCTTGCCACCGGACGCGGCGAAGTGGCTGGAGGCCGCCGCTGCGGATCTACAGAAGCATCGTGGCGCTTCGCTGGTGGTTGCCGGAGAGCAGCAACCCGCGGAAGTTCACGCTCTGGCGCACGCCATCAATGCCGCGCTGGGCAACGTTGGGGCTACGCTTTACTACACGGAACCGGTGGAAGCGAATCCCCAGAGTCATCTCGAATCGTTCGCCGGGCTTTGCGCCGACATGGGCGCGGGCGAGGTCGACACGCTCGTGATTTTTGGCGTTAATCCGGTTTACACCGCGCCGCACGATTTGGATTTCCCCGCGAAGCTGAGGAAAGTTCCCAACTCGATTCACAGCAGCTCCCATTTCGACGAGACGTCCGAGCATTGCCAGTGGCACGTGCCGGAATCGCATTTTCTCGAAACTTGGGGCGACGCGCGGGCCTTCGACGGCACACTCAGCGTGATTCAGCCGCTGATTGCGCCGCTCTATCAAACGCATTCCGCACGCGAGGTGCTGGCCGCCTTCAGCGACAAACCGGGCATTTCGGATTACGACGCGCTGCGCGACCGCTTGAAGGCCGCCAATCCGGCGGCGGATTTCGAAAAGTTCTGGCGCAAGACCCTGAACGATGGCGTGGTGGCGGGCACGGCTTTTGCGCCCATCAGCATGACCTCGAAGTTCTCGCCGGGCAGTTTGCCGGCTCCCAAGAGCGCTTCGAGTGATGAACTTGAATTCATTTTCCGCCCCGATCCCAGCGTCTACGATGGCCGTTTTGCCAACAATGGCTGGCTCCAGGAGTTGCCCAAGCCGGTTACGAAACTTACCTGGGACAACGCCGCGATGGTCAGCCCGAAAACCGCTCAGGATCTTGGTCTAACGCATAGCGTCTCCTCGACGGGCGGCGAGCACGGCCAGATTATTTCGAATGTAATCGATATTTCGCTTTCGAACAGCAAAGTCACCGCGGCAGCGTGGATTACGCCCGGGCAGGCCGACGGGGTTGTAGTGCTTCCTCTGGGCTACGGCCGCTCGAAGGCCGGCTACACGGGAACGAACAAGGGCTTCAACGCCTACGCGGTTCGTGCTTCGAATGCGCTGTGGAACGCCACGGGCGGCAAGATTACGAAGACCGGCGCTGACTATCCTTTGGCTTGCACGCAGTATCACTTCAACATGGAAGGCCGGAAGATTCTGGCCACGGGAACGCTCGAGGAATACAGGAAAAATCCCGCCTTCGTCCATGAGGGAGACGAGCAGCCGCCGAAGTCGCTCAGCCTCTATAAGGAATATGCCTACCCCGGCTACGCCTGGGCTATGTCCATCGATTTGAACAAGTGCAACGGCTGCAATGCCTGCGTTGTTGCTTGCCAGTCGGAAAACAATATTCCCGTGGTCGGCAAGGATCAGGTCACGCGCGGGCGCGAAATGCACTGGATCCGCATCGACCGCTACTACTTGGCGGAGACAGAAACCAACGATCCGAGCTCCAACGAAGATCCCAAGACGCACGAGAAGGATGTCCTGGCGAATCCGCCGACGTTTTTCCAGCCGGTTCCCTGCCAGCAATGCGAGAATGCGCCCTGCGAACAAGTCTGCCCCGTCGCCGCTACCGTGCACAGCGCCGAAGGCCTGAACGACATGGTGTACAACCGCTGCGTCGGCACGCGGTACTGCTCGAACAATTGCCCGTACAAGGTGCGCCGGTTCAATTTCCTGCGCTTCCAGGACTGGGAGACTCCGCAGCTCAAGCTGCTGCGCAATCCCGAAGTGACCGTGCGCAGCCGCGGCGTCATGGAAAAGTGCACGTACTGCGTGCAGCGCATCAACAACGTGCGCATCGACGCCGAAAAGCAGAATCGCCCCATCCGCGACGGCGAAATCGTCACCGCCTGCGAAGCCGCCTGCCCCAGCGAAGCCATCATTTTCGGCAACGCCAACGATCCAACCACGCGCGTTGCCAAATTGAAAGCGCAGCAGCGCAACTATTCGATCCTGGGCGAGCTGAATGCGCGCCCGCGCACCACCTATCTGGCTGCCGTGCGCAATCCGAACCCTGAACTGGAGAAGGCATGAGCGCCAGTCAGCAGCCACTCGACTCTCCGCATCTTCCCCGCCTGGTTCCGGTCCTCGGTCCGGGACACAGCTACATGACGGTCACGGAAAAGATCAGCGACATCGTGCTCACCCGTCCCACCACGCTGGGATGGTTCGCCGGTTTTTCGCTGGCGTTCACGTTCGTGGGAATTCTGACGGTCGCGATCGGCTATCTGTTCATGAAAGGCACCGGGATTTGGGGAATTAACGTGCCCATCGGCTGGGGCTTCGCGATCGTCAATTTCGTCTGGTGGATCGGTATCGGCCACGCCGGGACGCTCATTTCCGCCATTCTTTTCCTCCTCAATCAGAAGTGGCGCACGTCGATCAACCGCTTCGCCGAAGCCATGACGCTCTTTGCCGTGGCTTGCGCCGGTCTCTTTCCGCTCATCCACATGGGCCGCCCCTGGATGGCGTTTTACATGTTCCCGTACCCCAGCACGATGGGCCTGTGGCCGCAGTTCCGCAGCCCGCTGATCTGGGACGTCTTTGCAGTTTCGACCTACGGCACGGTTTCCCTACTCTTTTGGTTTGTCGGGCTGATCCCCGACCTGGCAACGCTGCGTGATCGCGCGACCAACAAACCCCAGCAAATCATTTACGGCATGCTGGCTCTCGGCTGGCGGGGCTCCGCCCGGCACTGGCATCGCTACCAGTCGACGTACTTGCTGCTCGCCGGACTGGCCACGCCGCTGGTTCTTTCCGTCCACACGGTCGTAAGCTTCGACTTTTCTATCGCCATCGTTCCCGGCTGGCACACCACGATTTTCCCGCCGTACTTCGTCGCCGGGGCCATCTATTCCGGGTTCGCGATGGTGCTTACCATCGCCATTCCTCTCCGCAAATACTACGGCCTCGAGGATTACATCACCATGCGCCATCTGGAAAACATGGCCAAAGTGATGCTCGCCACCGGCATGATCGTCGCTTACGGATATTTCTTCGAATTTTTCTTGTCACTGTACAGTGGAAACAAGTTTGACGTATTTCTCGTGCAGCAGCGGCTCCACGGACCCTATTCGCACTTCTATTACGCGCTGATTCTGTGCAATATCCTCACGCCGCAGTTGCTGTGGATCCGGAAAATACGCACCAATGTGGCCATTCTTTTCCTCATGTCCCTGGTCATCAACACCGGCATGTGGCTGGAGCGCTTCGTCATCGTGGTTATCAGCCTGACGCGCGATTTCATGCCTTCCGCCTGGGGGCGCTTTCACCCGACGGTGTGGGATTGGGCGACGTTTACGGGCACGCTGGGCCTCTTTACGATGTTGATTTTCCTGTTTGTCCGCGTCCTGCCCGCCATTTCCATCGCGGAAATGCGTGAACTGGTCACCCAAACGTCCGAGGAACACGAATGAACGAGCAACGCGCGCACATTTACGGCGTGATGGGAGAGTTCGAGACGCACCGGCAATTGCTCGAAGCCGTCCGGAAAACCCGCGATGCCGGATATCGCAACATGGACGCCTACGCCCCGTTCCCAGTGGAAGGACTTTCGGAAGCGATGGGCCTGAAACGTACCTGGGTGCCGTTTGTGACGCTGCTGGGCGGACTTTTGGGCGGCCTCAGCGGCTTTTTCTTCCAATATTGGGTTAGTGTCTCCAGTTATCCCATGAATATCGCCGGGCGGCCGCCCAATAGCTGGCCGGCCTTTATCCCCGTGACATTTGAAATGACCGTGCTGTTCGCTTCACTGTTCTCGGTCTTTGGCATGCTCGCCATGAACAAGCTGCCGCAGCCGTATCATCCGGTGTTCAATGTTCCGCGATTTTCCCATGCTAGCAGCGACCGCTTTTTCCTTTGCATCGAGGCCAGCGATCCGAAATTCAGCATCGCGGACAGCACGCGCTTCCTGCAAAGCGTCCGCGCGCAGAACATCAGCGAGGTGAATGATGATGACTAACACCTCGCGGTTTGCCGCCGCTGCTTGCGCCGCAGCATGCTTATTCTTGATTTCCGGGTGCGACTATCTCCGGCAGGACATGGCCAATCAGCCCAAAAACAAAGCACTCTCGCCGTCCGAATTCTTTGCCGACGGGCGTTCCGAGCGTCCTTTGCTCGAACATACCGTGGCCCGCGGCTCGCTCGCCGACGATGAACTCTTTGTGCCCAAGGACTCGAACAATTTTCCGCTGCCTGTGAATCAGGAGCTTCTCGAACGGGGCGAAGAGCGCTACAAGATTTTCTGCACGCCCTGCCACGGCCTGCAGGGGGACGGCAACGGCATGGTCGTCCTGCGCGGCATGAAGCGTCCGCCGAGCTACCACATCGAGCGGCTCCGCCAATCGCCCAATGGCTACTACTACGATGTGGTCAGCAACGGCTTCGGCGCGATGTATGGCTACGACGCGCAGATTCCGCCGCGCGACCGCTGGGCCATTATCGCGTACGTTCGCGCGCTGCAACTGAGCCGCAACGCGCGCGCCGTCGATCTTCCCGCCGAACTCCGGGAACGGCTGGACAAGGCCGGAGCCGCGGACTCCGGGAAAAAGAACGAAACTGGAGATAAAAAGACCATGACCGGAGGGGCCAGCGAATGACCGCGCAGGACTACCAGGCGCCGGAGAGCATCGGCCGCCTGCAGCAACGGTCGCTCATCGTGGGCGTTATCGGACTGGTGTTTTGCGCCATCGGTGCGGTCAAGTCGCCGGCAGATTTCTACCGTTCCTATCTGATTGCCTTCCTGCTGGTGCTCGGACTGAGCTTGGGCTCGCTCGGAGTGCTGATGCTGTATCACCTCACCAGCGGACTTTGGGGCGTCGTGATTCGCCGCCCCCTGGAAGCCGCCACGCGCACCTTGCTGCCCGTTTTCGTGTTTTTCCTGCCCATCATTTTCGGTATGAAGTATCTCTATGCGGAGTGGCTGGATCCGGAGAAAGTGAAGGCTGCGCCGCTCTCCAAGCTTCAGCATGACTACCTCACGGCCCACTGGTTTATCGTGCGCGCCATCCTTTATTTTGGCGTTTGGCTCCTTTTGACGTTCCTCTTCAATCGCTGGTCGAAGCTCCAGGACATCCATACGCAGGATCGCGCTCTGCGCCGCCGCCTCAAGTTCCTCGCGGGGCCGGGGATCATCTTGTACGTCTTCCTCATGTCTTTCGCGGCCATCGATTGGGTCATGTCCATCTCGCCCCACTGGGCCTCGACGATTTACGGTTTCCTCTTTGTGGTTGGACAAGTCATCTCCGCGCTGTCGCTGATGATCGCCATAGTTGTCCTGCTGGCGCGGACGGGGCCTTTTGAGCACATTCTTAAGCCGCGCCAACTTCACGATCTTGGAAACCTGCTCCTTGCTTTCGTGATGCTGTGGGCCTATTTTGCTTTCTCTCAGTTGCTGATCATCTGGTCCGGGAACCAGCCTGAAGAGATTACTTTCTTTCGCGCGCGTCTGTACGGCGGCTGGGGAGTCGTCGCGGTGATTGTTCTCGTCTTTCATTTCTTCGTGCCGTTTTTCCTGTTGCTCTCGCGCGACATCAAGCGCAATACGAAGTTGCTCCCCAAACTGGCCATCTGGATGATCTTCATACGGCTGGTGGATCTTTTCTGGATGACGCGCCCGGAATTTACCGCCCGCGCTTGGCCGGGCTGGCTCGATTTTGCCGCGCCGCTGGCCCTGGGCGGCTTGTGGCTCTTCTTCTTCTGTTGGCAATTGCAGAAGATGCCGCTGCTGCCCCTCGGCGAACCGAAGCTTGCGGAGGTCCTTGCGAATCATGAGCACTGAGTCCCACAACACTGGACACGCTTCGGGGCAGGCGCCGCGCCATGCGGATGTTTCCTTCGAGAAACGCGACGTCACGGCTTCGACGATTTATTGGTATCTTCTAGTGTTGGCGCTGGCTGTTGCGGCTTCGTTCGCTGCTTGCATCTACATCCTTCGTTACACCATGGCTTACGTCGAGCAGTCGGACACGCCGCCGCCGCCTTCGCGCGCGGAACTGAGCCCGGGCCAACGCAGCATGCCTCCGGAACCCCGGCTTCAGGGCGTTCCGGGCCACCAGAGCGATCCGCAGACCGATTTGCGCAAGAAAATCGAGGCCGATACCGAGGCCAACGAGCAAATCGGCTGGGTCGACCAGGGCAGCGGCATCGCCCAGATTCCCGTGAAAGACGCGATGAAGATCATCGCGGAAAAAGGTTTGCCCGCGGTTTCCGCGCCGCCGGCGGAGAAAAAGAGGTAGGGAAATGAACAGAGTTAGCCACATCGTCGGACGTATAACTTTCGGGATGGCCGCATTGTTGCTGGCTGCCTTGGCCGCACAGGCACAGACCATTCCGAGCAACGTCGGTCCAACCGCGTCGACCATGCCGCCGGCGCTGGTAAACGTCGGCTTCGAACCGCCGCTCAACGGACAGATGCCGCTCGATCTGACTTTCCGCGATGAAACCGGCCGCAACGTCCAACTCCGCGATTATTTCGGCCAGAAGCCCGTGGTGCTGGCGTTCGTCTATTACAGTTGCCCCATGCTGTGCAACCAAGTCGAGCAAGGAGTCGTTGGTTCGCTGCGCATGCTCTCTTTTAATCCGGGCCGCGATTACGAAGTCGTGTTCATCAGCTTCGATTCCCGCGAAACGCCGCAAATGGCCGCCGCGAAAAAGAACGCGGCTCTCTCGCAGTTCCGCCGTCCGGAGACGGCCGCGGGCTGGCATTTCCTTACGGGCTCGAATGCGTCCGTGGATGCGGCCACCCACGCCGCCAATTTCCGCTACAGCTTCAACGCCAAGAGCAATCTGTTCGCGCACGCCAGCGGGGTCATGATTCTGACGCCCGATGGGCGCATCTCGCGCTATTTTTATGGCGTCGAGTATCCCGGCTGGGACATGCGGCTTGGCCTCGTGGATGCCTCCGCCGGAAAAATCGGCACGCCCATCGACCACGTGCTGCTCTTCTGCTACCAGTACGACCCCAGTACCGCAACGTACAGCGCGTCCATTCTGAAGATCGTCCGTTTGGGCGGCGTCTTGACGATTCTCTGCCTGGTGGGAGGAATTCTGATTTTCCGCCGCCGCGAGGCTGTCCAGGCGCGTACCAAGTTGCAGCAACCGCTTCGCGATTGCCCTGAAAGAGGAGCCCACTAAGCCGTGCAGTCGCAAATGCCACTTTATCCGGAACAGGCGTCCAACTTCGCTCCCCGGGTGGACAGTCTGATGATCTTTGTCACCACCGTGTGCCTGTTCTTCGCGGTCGCGGTTACCGCTGCGGTCCTCTATTTCTTCCTCAAATATCGCCGCAAAGAAGCCGGCGACATCGGCGTTCCCATCCATGGGGATATGCGGCTGGAGACGGTGTGGATCGTCGTTCCGCTTATCCTGGCGCTGGCCATGTTTGGCTGGGGCGCGGTTGTCTATGTGGATTACCGCCATACTCCGCCGGATACGCTGGACATCTATCTCATCGGCAAACAGTGGATGTGGAAAGCGCAGCAGCCCAACGGCAGAAAAGAAATCAACGAGTTACATGTTCCGCTTGGGCGCAACGTTCGCATGATCATGGGCAGCGAAGACGTCATCCACGACTTCTCGATTCCCGCTTTCCGCGTCAAGATGGACGTCGTGCCGGGCCATTACAACACCATGTGGTTCCGGCCCACCAAGGCCGGCAAATATCGTTTCTTCTGCTCGCAGTATTGCGGCACCAATCACGCCCTGATGGGCGGCTGGGTCACCGTGATGGACCCGGTGGAATACGCTGACTGGCTTTCCGGCTCCTCCGGAGCGCAATCCAATCCGGTTGCCGTTGGCGAAAAACTTTTTACCGAGAAGACTTGCAGCACCTGTCATCTTAGCGATGGTACGGGGCTGGCCCCGTCGTTGAATGGCGTTTACGGCGCTAAAGTTTTATTGGCTGGCGGCTCCACGGTTACCGCTGATGATGCCTATCTTCGCGAATCGCTGCTTCGACCCAACGCCAAAATTGTGGCCGGGTATCAACCTTTGATGCCCACGTTCCAGGGACAACTAACGGAGGAGCAGATTGTAGCTCTCACCGCTTATGTGAAGTCTCTGCAGTCGCAGCCGGTTCCCGCAAAGGGCGCCGGAATTGCGCCGAGCACGGGGAAGAAATAAGCATGAGTACGACACCCTCACCGCACGTCCACGAAATGCCGCGCGTACACTATCTCAACGCCAGCTACGGTATCCGTTCGTGGCTCCTGACCACCGATCACAAGCGCATCGCGTTGCTGTATCTCGCCTCGGTCACCTTCTTCTTCTTCATTGGCGGCATCTTCGCCACTTTGATCCGCATCCACCTGCTGACGCCCAGCGGTTATCTCGTGACGCCGGAAACCTACAACAAGCTCTTCACCATGCACGGCGTGGCGATGATTTTCTTCTTCCTGATTCCTTCGATCCCGGCGGTGCTCGGAAATTTTCTCATCCCGCCGATGATTGGCGCGAAGGATTTGGCCTTCCCCAAGATCAATCTGCTGAGCTGGTACATCTACCTCATCGGCGGCAGCTTCGTTCTCTACTCGTTCTCCACCGGCGGCCTGGATACCGGCTGGACCTTCTACACGCCGCTGAGCAGCGTCTATTCCAATTCCGCGGTCACTCCCGCGGTGATCGGAATCTTCATCAACGGATTTTCCACCATCCTCACCGGGCTGAATTTCATCGTCACCATTCACACCATGCGCGCGCCCGGTATGACTTGGTTCCGGCTGCCGCTCTTCGTCTGGGCGCATTACGCCACCAGCATCATCTTCATTCTCGGCACACCGGTGATTGCCATCACGCTGCTGCTCGTCGGTCTAGAGCGCATGTTCCACCTGGGTTTCTTTAATCCCGCTCTTGGCGGCGATCCCATCCTTTTCCAGCATCTCTTCTGGTTCTATTCGCATCCTGCCGTGTACATCATGATTCTCCCGGCCATGGGCGTGGTCAGCGAAATCATTCCCACCTTCGCGCGCAAACCCATTTTCGGTTACAGCTTTATCGCCGGCTCGAGTATCGCCATCGCCGTCATCGGCTTCTTCGTCTGGGCGCATCACATGTTTCTCACCGGCGAGTCCACCTACGCCGCTCTCTCGTTTTCGCTGCTCAGCTATCTGGTCGCCATTCCTTCCGCGGTTAAGGTTTTCAACTGGGCTGCGACCCTTTACAAAGGATCCATCTCTTACGACACGCCGATGCTTTATGCCCTCGGTTTCATCGGCCTGTTCCTGATTGGCGGATTGACGGGCCTGTTCCTTGCCTGCCTCGGCTTGGACATTCATCTTCACGACACCTACTTCGTCGTCGCGCACTTCCACTACATCATGGTCGGCGGGGCGGTTATGGGCTATGTCGGCGGGCTGCATTTCTGGTGGCCGAAAATTACGGGCAGAATGTATCCGGAGTTTATTGCGCGCGTGGCCGCCATCGTCCTGTTCGTGGGCTTCAACCTGACTTTCTTCCCGCAATTCATTCTCGGCTATCTCGGCATGCCGCGCCGCTATCACAGCTATCCCCCGGAATTCCAGGTGTTCAACGTGATGTCCACCGCGGGCGCTTCCATTCTCGCCATCGGCTATTTACTGCCGATGATCTATCTGACTTGGTCCGTGTTCTACGGCGAAGTCGCCGGACCCAACCCCTGGCCCGCGACCGGTCTCGAATGGAAAACGGCTTCGCCGCCTCTCACGGAGAATTTCGACGTTACGCCGGAAGTTACCTGGGAGCCGTACGACTTTAAGAATCGGCCCGATCTTGGCCTAGTCGCTGGCGCGCCGTCGCTGGCCCCGGTCCACGGCGACGATTGATTTGCGAAGTTGCATGAATTTGTAGGGTCGGGGCTTGTTTATCCTGGAAGGGCCCCGGCCGTGTAGCGGAAATTTCAGGCCACGAGCTAAAGGAAAAGAGGAGCACCGCGTGCACCGCACCGGCGAACTGTACGGACAATTCGAAACGCTCGAGCATCAGAAAGAATCCGCTGCGCTCGGCATGTGG